>NZ_SDPL01000121.1 GCF_004135055.1 Agromyces binzhouensis
GCGACCACGTCGGCGTCGGCCCCGCCGCCGGGCGGGCCCGGACGCGAGAGCACCGGCCCGAACAGGTCGAGCGGCTGGCTTCGGTCGGCGCCCAGCCCGTGCAGGAGCACGAAGCTCACGCGAGCGGCCCCGGGCGGTAGAAGGAACGATCGGCGCCGCCGCCGACGCGAGCCGGTTCGCCGGGGGACTGGGGCCGGATGGCCTCGAGCAGCATGCCGGCCAGGCGCACGAGCTGCGCGATCTGGTCCTCGTCGCGGTCGACCCATCGGCACTGCGGGTCGCCGATCGGCACGAAGCCGTCGTGCTGCTCCCAGACGACGAGCGTGCGCTCGGCGCCGAGCACGTACTGCTGCCACCACACCTGCCGCAGGTAGCCGCGCGGGATGCCGCGCCACGGCTTCGAGGTGGTCTTGATCTCGCAGAGCTCGAGCGTGCCGTCGCCGAGCACCTTGAGCCCGTCGGGCGTGGCGAGGTGCCGGCGGTCGGACTCGGCGTGGAAGAGCAGGCTCGACGGGGCGATGCCGTGCTCGGCGCGGGCCCAGCGGGCGATGACCGGTTCGCGCTCCCTGCCGTGGTCGGTGTAGCGACTGCCGCCGAATCCACGACTGCGGCCGTCGTGGAGCTTCTCGTTCGCCGCGGCGCGGACCGATGACTCCGACGCGAGCTTCGCGGCATCCGTCGCCGTCACACCCCTGGCGCGCGCCCGGAGCCACGCCACCCGGTCGCCCGAGTCGGCGACGATGCGGGTCTCGTGCGGCAGCGGCGGCTGGCGCAGCGCCGACGCGACGCGGGGTGCGACCGACTCGAGGTCGAACAGCGCGAAGGGGGTGTCGGTCACCCGACCACGGTACCCCCGGCCGCCCCCGGACGACGCGTGCGGCGGACGCGCGGCGCTACTTCACCGCGCGCAGCGCACCGCCCGCGGACTGCGCGATCATCGCCTCGATGTTCGCAGGCGAGAGCGAGTGGTGGATGGCGAGCATGCTCGCGCCCAGCACCGCGGCATCCGCGCCCGTCTGCGACAGCGTGATGTGCAGCGACTCGGTCGCGAGCGGCATCGAGCGGCGGTACACGACCTCGCGCACGCCGGCGATGAGGTGCTCGCCGGCCTCGGCCATCGAGCCGCCGAGCACGATCACCGACGGGTTCATCAGGCTGAGGCAGGTCGTGAGCACCTCGCCGATGTCGCGGCCGGCCTGGCGGACCGCCTGGATGGCGTTCACGTTGCCGTTCTTGACCAGGTCGACGACGTCGCGCGAGTTGCCCGCCGGGATGCCGGCCGCCGTGAGGGCTCGTGCGATGGCGCTTCCCGAGGCGAGCGCCTCGAGGCATCCGAAGTTGCCGCAGTTGCAGGCGATCTCGGCGCCGCGGGAGACGTAGACGTGGCCGATGTCGCCTGCGGTGCCCTGCGCGCCGCGCTGGAGGAACCCGCCGGAGATGACGCCCGCGCCGATGCCGGTCGCGATCTTCACGAAGAGCAGGTGGTCGGTGTCGGGCCACGCCTTCTCGCGCTCGCCGAGCGCCATGATGTTCACGTCGTTGTCGACGAGCACGGGAACGTCGATCTCCTGGCGGATCCACCCGGCGATGTCGAAGCGGTCCCACCCGGGCATGATCGGCGGGTTGATCGGCCGGCCGGTGCTGAACTCGACCGGGCCGGGGACACCGACGCCGATCGCGAGCAGGTCGCCGGTCCGTCGACCGGTGTGCTCGATGAGCTCGCGGATGACCGCGAGGACCGCGTCGAGCACGACGCGTGGACCCTCGGAGACCGCGATGACCGAGTTCGTCTCCTCGATGATGCGCCCGGTGATGTCGGCGAGCGCGACCCGGATGTGCGATGCGCCGATGTCGACCCCGACGACGAACCGCTCGCTCGCCGTGATCGCGAAGAGCGACGACGGCCGGCCCCCCGTCGAGGCGGCCTCGCCGACCGGGCCGACGAGGCCCAGGTCGGTGAGGGCGTCGATGCGCATCGCCACCGTCGTGCGTGCGAGCCCGGTGATCGAGGCGAGCTCGCTCCGCGTGCGGGGTTGACCGTCGCGCAGGATCTGGAAGAGATCGCTCATCGCGGTCGAGCCCAGCGCATTCACGTGGGGTCGCGCGTCGGCATTCGCGCTTACGTCAACCATCCGTCGATTCTCCCATACTCATCGGCGTAACTCGCATGCACATGCATCCACCGGAATACGTCCGGCGGCGTTTCGGCGCTGCGGCTAGTGCGACTTCGAACCCTGCCCGGCGAACCGCTGCTGCAGGAGCACCGCGACCACGATGATCACGCCCTTCGCGACCGCCTGCACGGAGGTCGAGAGGTTGTTCTGCGTGAACACGTTCGTCAGCGTCGCGAAGATGAGGACGCCGAACACGGTGCCCGTGATCGTGCCGCGTCCGCCGACGAGGAGGGTGCCGCCGACCACGACCGCGGCGATCGCGTCGAGCTCGTAGAGCTGACCGTGCGTGGAGGTCCCCGCAGTGGTACGGCCGAGGATCATGACCGCGGCGATGCCCGCCGTCAGCCCGGCGAGCGCGTACAGGTACATCGTGTGGCGGCGGACCGCGAGACCCGCGAGGCGCGCCGCCTCGCGGTTGCCGCCGATCGCGACCGTCCGGCGGCCGAACGTCGTGCGGTTGAGGAGGATCCATCCGGCGACCGCGACGAGCACGAAGATCCAGATCAGCATGTCGATGCCGAGCAGGTCCATGTTCATGAACTCGATGAACTCGGGGATCCGCACGACCTGGGTCGTCCGGTTCGCGAGGATCTCGGCGAGGCCGCGCGCGGCCACGAGCATCGCCAGCGTCGCCATGAAGGCGACGACCTTGCCGTAGGCGATGACGAAGCCGTTGAGGAAGCCGGCCGCGAGGCCGACCGCGAGGGCGGTGAAGACCATCACGAGCCAGGTCGAGTTCTCGGCGAGCGCTTGGATGGCGGACAGCGTCGCGACCACCGATGCGAGGCCCATCACGGAGCCCACCGACAGGTCGATGCCGCCGCCGATGATGACGAACGTCATGCCGACCGAGATGACGCCGATGATCGAGGCGAGCCGGACGATGACGAGGATGTTGTCGATGTTCGTGAAGCGGTCGCCCGCGGTGATCGCGCCGACGACGAAGAGCGCGGCCAGGGCGAGGATCAGGCCGAGGTTCCGGCCGACGGAGCCGCTCAGCAGGCTCCTCGCGGTGAACCGGCGCCGCTGCTCCGGCGGCTCCGGTGATGCGGGGCCGGATTCGGCCTGGGCGATGGTCGGGGACTGGGACTCGCTCACGCGGCGGTTCCTTTCATGACGAGGTCGAGCACCTGGTGCTCGTCGATCTGGTCTGACTTCACTGTCGTGAGGATGCGGCCGTCCCCGACGACGAGGACGGTGTCGGCGAGTCCGAGCACCTCCTCGATCTCGCTGGACACGACGACGACGGCGTCGCCGTTCGCCGCGAGCTCGCGGATGAGGGCGTAGATCTCGGCGCGGGCGCCGACGTCCACGCCGCGCGTCGGCTCGTCGAGGAGGAGCACGGACGTGCGGTTGACGAGCCAGCGCGCCAACAGGATCTTCTGCTGGTTGCCGCCCGAGAGCGTGCGGGCCGGCCGGTCGGGATCGGCGGGGCGGAGCTCCAGCGCGTCGATCTGCTCGGCGGCGATGCGGCGCTCGCGGCGCTCGTCGACGAACCCGCCGCGGGCGAACCTCGCGAACGAGGAGAGCGTGACGTTCCGGAAGATGGGTTCGTCGAGGAGCAGGCCCTGGCTCTTGCGCTCCTCCGGCGACAGCCCGATCCCCGCCTTGACCGCATCGCGGACCGAGCCGCGGCGGAGTTCGCGGCCGTTCGCCCGGACGGTGCCGGTGGTCGCGCGCCGTGCGCCGTAGATCGTCTCGAGGATCTCCGATCGGCCCGAGCCGACGAGGCCCGCGAGTCCGACGATCTCGCCCGCCCGGACCGTGAAGGCCACGTCGTGGAAGACGCCTTCGAGCGAGAGGTCCTCGACCTCGAGTGCCAGCGGCGCGTCGTCGGGGATCGGCGTGGCCGGAGGGAAGACGTTCTCGACCTCGCGGCCGGTCATGCGCCGGATGAGCTCGGACGTGGGCGTCTCGGAGACGTCGAGGCCGTTCGCCGTGCTGCGCCCGTCCTTCAGGACCGTGATGCGGTCTCCGATCTCCCGGATCTCCTCCAGTCGGTGCGTGATGTACACGACCGCGATGCCCGCGTTCGTGAGCTCGCGGACGACCCGGAAGAGGTTCTTCACCTCTTCGCCGTCGAGCACCGCGGAGGGCTCGTCCATGATGATGAGCCGCGTGTCGTGTGAGAGCGCGCGGGCCATGCTCACGATCTGCTTGTTCGCCGCGCTCAGCGTCCCGACCTCGCGCGACGGCGGGAGGTCCCCGTGGCCCAGTCGTTCGAGCAGTTGCCGGGTGCGTTCGTTGGCCTCGCCGGCGCGGAGGAAGCCGCCCACGGAGAGTTCGTGTCCGAGGAAGATGTTCTCGGCGATGGTCAGTCCGTCGACGACGTCGAGTTCCTGGTACATCGTGGCGATGCCGAGCTCGATCGCGTCCTGGGGGGAGTGCAGCGAGACCTGCTCGCCGTTCCACTCGATCGTGCCCGAGTCGGGGATGTGCGCCCCGGCGAGCGTCTTGATCAGCGTCGACTTGCCCGCGCCGTTCTGGCCGAGGATGCAGTGGACTTCGCCTGCGGCGATCTCGAGGTCGACGTTCTTCAGCGCCTGCACGCCGGAGAAGTTCTTCGAGATGCCGCTCATGCGGAGTAATGCCGGAAGATGGTCGTCTTTGATCACTTTGGAATCATAACCGGAACTCGCGATGTCGCAAGTGGTTTCGTCGAAATCCGGTCGAGAATCCTCTGGCGCGTGCGGCCATGCGCCTGGGCGGGCATCCCATCACTTATAACGCGATACAAACATAAGTTGCGCAGAGTCGGCTACCTTCTGCTACGCTCACGAAACGTCAGCGTGGACTCCGTTGGGTGTGGTGGCACCCGGATGGATACGAGGTCCATCTGGCGGTGCTGCGTCACATCCAATGAGAGGACTACACGAATGAGTGTCACCCGCACTTCACGAGCCCGCATGCTGGTCATGGCGGGCGCATCCCTGGCGGTCGCCGGCCTGCTGGCCGGCTGCACGGCGGGCGGATCCGAGTCGAACATCACGGAGAACCAGAACTCCGCCGAGGAGAACGCCGAGGCGGGCGACACGGTCGTCATCGGCTTCTCGGGCCCCGCGGCCGACCACGGTTGGCTGGGAGCGATCAACTCGGCGGCCATCGCCGCCGCCGAGAGCTACCCCGACGTCGAGCTCCGCGTCGCGGAGGGGACGAACGACGCCAACCTCCAGATCAGCCAGGTCGAGACGTTCGTCAACGACGGCGTCGACGCCATCGTGCTGCTGCCGACCGACGGCGCCGCGCTCACCGAGGCGGCGACCGCGGCGATGGAGGCCGGGATCCCGGTCATCAACGTCGACCGCGAATTCTCCAGCCCCTTCGCCGCACGCGCGACCATCCTGGGCGACAACTACGGCATGGGCGTCAGCGCCGGCACGTACATCTGCGAGCAGCTCGGCGGACAGGACGACGCCGTCGTCGCCGAGATCGCCGGCATCGACTCGCTGCCGCTGACCCAGGACCGCTCGGCGGGCTTCGCCGACGCGCTGTCCGACTGCGGCCTGGAGGTCACGAACCGCGTCGCCGCGGACTTCACCATCCAGGGCGGCGAGGCCGTGACCTCGCAGCTGCTCTCGGCCGCGCCGGAGATCGACGCGATCTGGAACCACGACGACGACCAGGGTGTCGGCGTCCTCGCGGCCATCGACGCCGCGGGCCGCGACGAGTTCTTCATGGTCGGCGGCGCGGGCAGCGCGAACGCGATGCGCGCCATCCAGTCGGGCGACTCGGTGCTCGAGGCGACCGTCATCTACCCGTCGACGCAGGCGGCCGACGGCATCGCGCTGGCCCGCCTGATCGCTCAGGGCAAGACGATGAGCGACCTCTACACGCCGAGCGTCGCCAACCGGATCGTGCTCGACGCACCCGTGGTGACCGCGGAGAACGTGGACGAGTACATCCAGTTCGCCTTCGAGTCCTGACCCGATCACCACGTGGCTGGGCGCCCCTCGGGGCGCCCAGCCTCCCCTACCCAGAAAGGCAGCTCGATCTGCATGCGTGAACGACTCCGCGTCGCGATGGTGGGCAACGGCTTCATGGGGGCCGCCCACTCGCAGGGATGGCGCGTCGCCCCGAGGTTCTTCGACCTCACGGCCGAGCCGACGATGGATGTCCTCGTCGGTCGAGATCCGGATCGGGCCGCCGCCGCCGCCGAGAAGTGGGGCTGGCGGGAGTCCGCGTCGGATTGGCGCGAGGTCGTCGCGCGGGACGACATCGACGTCGTCGACATCGTCACCCCGGGCGACAGCCACGCGGAGATCGCGATCGCCGCGCTCGAGGCGGGCAAGCACGTGCTGTGCGAGAAGCCGCTCGCGAACTCGTCCGCCGAGGCCGAGGCGATGACCCGGGCGGCCGAGGCCGCCGCCGCACGCGGCATCCGCTCGATGGTGGGCTTCACGTACCGTCGCCTCCCGGCGACGGCCTTCGCGCGGCACCTGATCGCCGAGGGGCGCATCGGCGAGGTCCGCCACGTGCGCGCCTCGTACCTGCAGGACTGGCTGGTCGACCCGGCGTCGCCGATGACCTGGCGGCTGCAGAAGGACCGCGCCGGATCGGGCGCCCTCGGGGACATCGGCGCGCACGCGGTCGACATGGCCGAGTACCTCACGGGGCTCCGGGTCGCCGAGG
This sequence comes from Agromyces binzhouensis, assembly GCF_004135055.1. GTDB lineage: Bacteria > Actinomycetota > Actinomycetes > Actinomycetales > Microbacteriaceae > Agromyces > Agromyces binzhouensis. Next base: position 6,804 of record NZ_SDPL01000121.1, read on the forward strand.
TGTCGGGCCTGCTCGAGACCTTCGTCCGCGAGCGGCCGATCGCCGGTTCCTCGTCCGGAGCCATCTCGGGCGGATCGACCGCTCCCCCCACGGGAGTGGGCGAGGTCACCGTCGACGACGTCGCGTTCTTCCACGGGCGCTTCGCATCGGGCGCGCTGGGCTCGTTCGAGGCGTCGCGCATGGCGACCGGCCGCAAGAACGCCCTGCGCGTCGAGGTGTCGGGATCACGCGGCGCGATCGCGTTCGACCTCGAGCACCTCAACCGCATCGAGTACTACGACGCGTCGGCGCCCGCGAGCGAGCAGGGGTTCACGTCGATCATCGTCACCGAGCCCGAGCACCCGTGGGTCTCGGCGTGGTGGCCGGCCGGCCACCTGCTCGGCTACGAGCACGGCTTCGCCAACCAGGCGAGGGACTTCGTCGAGGCGATCGCCACGGGCGCCGACCCGAATCCGTCCTTCGCCGACGGGCTCCACGTGCAGCGCGTGCTCGACGCGGTCGAGGAGAGCGCCGCATCGACGGGTGCGTGGGTGGGGGTCGCCTCCGAGGCGGCCTCGGTGGCCGGCTGACGCAGGCCCCGATCGGCCGGTATCCGCGAACGAGGGGAAGGTGCGGGATGTCGTCCACCGCATCCGTGCGACTCGATGAACGGGCCGGGCGGCGAGCCGAGACCGTCGATGGCGTGACCGGAGGGGTGGACGAGGTCGAGCCCGGTGCGGCCGGACTCGCCGCGCGCGTCGAGAGGGCGGTCGCACGCGCGCCGGCCGCGACGGCGGCCGCATGGGCCGCCCTCGTCGCCCAAGCCGAC
>NZ_SDPL01000122.1 GCF_004135055.1 Agromyces binzhouensis
CGCGGCGCCACACGCCCTCGGTGGCGGCGATCTCGAGCGGCGGGCGCCCCACGCCGCCGTGCACCGCGATGCGCGCTCCGGTCGACGAGACGAGCGAGCGGAACGCCGCGTCGACGCGCTCCTGCTCCCCCACCGTGAGGGCGCGCACGTCGACCTCGAACGACGCGTGCGCGGGCACGGTGTTCATGGTCGTGCCGCTGCGGGCGACGGTCGGCGTGACCGACGTGCCGACCGAGGCATCCGCGAACCCGGCGACGACGCCGACCTGGTGCGCGAGTTCGAGGGTCGCGTTGAGGCCCTTCTCGGGCTCGAGGCCCGCGTGCGCGGCCCGCCCGGTGATCTCGACGCGGTAGCTCGAGGTGCCCTTGCGCCCGATCTTCAGCGCTCCGCCGTCGCCGCTCGCCTCGAGCACCAGGGCGGCGACGCATCCGTCGGCCTCCTGCTCGATCAGCGCCCGGGACGTCTGCGATCCGAGCTCCTCGTCGCCGGTGACCAGCAGCGTGACGGCGGCATCGGGGAGATGCCCGAGGTGGGCCGCGGCGTGGACGGCCATGACCAACCCGGTCAGCATGTCGAAGCACCCCGGGCCCCGGACCACGCCGTCCTGGATGGAGAACGGATGGGTCTCGAGCGAGCCGATCGGCCACACGGTGTCGTGGTGGGCGAGCAGGAGCACGCGCGGCGCATCGGGCTCCGGGGAGCCGAGGTGCCAACGGAGGTGGGTGCATCCGTCGACGACGATGCGTTCGGGGGCGAAGCCGAGACGGCGCTCGCCGATCTCGGCGACGACGTCGGCGGACCGCGCGACCGCGGCGAGGTCGGCCGACGGCGACTCGACCCGCACCAGCCGCTCGAGGTCGTGGAGGATCTCGGCCAGGCTCGCGTCGGCCCAGTCCAGCAGCGGATGTCTCATGGCGGCTCGCCTCGCAGTCCAGGTCCGGGGAACGACCATTCGACGATATCGCCGTCGCTCGCCCGAGACGACGAAGGGCGGATGCCGCAGCATCCGCCCCTGTCGTGGTTCCGGGTTACTGGCCGGCAGCCAGGTCGGGCGTCGCCGGCCCGGTGCCGATCGCGGCGCCCGTGTTCACCCCGACCCCGACGGGAAGCGCCCGCTGGGTCGTCGTGAAGACGAACTCGCCGTCCTTGAAGTCCACGTGCACGTGGTCGCCCGAGTTGAGCTCGCCATGCAGGATCTTCTCGGACAGGCGGTCCTCGACCTCGTGCTGCACCGCGCGGCGGAGCGGCCGGGCGCCGAGCGCCGGGTCGAACCCGACCTCGATCAGCCGCTCCTTCGCCGGGACGGTCAGCTCGACGGTCATGTCGCGGTCGAGCATGCGCTCGCTGAGCCGCTTGATGAAGAGGTCGACGATCTGCAGCAGCTCCTCCTTGCTGAGCTGCGGGAACACGATGATCTCGTCGACGCGGTTCAGGAACTCGGGCTTGAAGTGCTTCTTCAGCTCCTCGTTCACCTTCGCGCGCATGAGGTCGTAGCCCGTGCGGGTGTCGCCCTCGACCTGGAAGCCCACGGGGCCGCCCGAGATGTCCTTCGTGCCGAGGTTCGTCGTCATGATGATGACGGTGTTCTTGAAGTCCACAACCCGGCCCTGGCCGTCGGTGAGGCGGCCCTCCTCCAGGATCTGCAGGAGCGAGTTGAAGATGTCGGGGTGGGCCTTCTCGATCTCGTCGAACAGCACGACCGAGAACGGCTTGCGGCGCACCTTCTCGGTGAGCTGGCCGCCCTCCTCGAAGCCGACGAAGCCGGGAGGGGCGCCGAACAGTCGCGAGACCGTGTGCTTCTCGCCGTACTCCGACATGTCGAGCGAGATCATCGCCGACTCGTCGTCGAACAGGAACTCGGCGAGCGCCTTGGCGAGCTCGGTCTTCCCGACGCCGGTGGGGCCGGCGAAGATGAACGAGCCCGAGGGGCGCTTCGGGTCCTTGAGGCCGGCGCGCGTGCGGCGGATCGTCTTCGACAGGGCGGAGATCGCCTCCTCCTGGCCGATGACGCGCTCATGGAGGGCCTTCTCCATGAAGACCAGCCGCGAGCTCTCCTCCTCGGTGAGCTTGAAGACGGGGATGCCGGTGGCCTGTGCGAGCACCTCGGCGATCAGGCCCTCGTCGACGACGGCGGTCGTCTTGACCTCGCCCGACTTCCACTGCTTCTCGAGGCGCAGGCGCTCGCCGAGCAGGTTCTTCTCCTCGTCGCGCAGCGACGCGGCCTTCTCGAAGTCCTGCTCCTCGATCGCGGTCTCCTTGGCGGAGCGGACCACGGCGATCTTCTCGTCGAACTCGCGCAGCTCCGGAGGCGACGAGAGGATCGACAGGCGCAGGCGCGCGCCGGCCTCGTCGATCAGGTCGATCGCCTTGTCCGGGAGGAATCGGTCGCTGATGTAGCGGTCGGCGAGGTTCGCGGCGGCGACGATCGCGCCATCCGTGATGGACACCTTGTGGTGCGCCTCGTAGCGGTCGCGGAGGCCCTTGAGGATGTTGATCGCGTGCGGGAGCGACGGCTCGGCCACCTGGATCGGCTGGAAGCGGCGCTCGAGCGCGGCATCCTTCTCGAAGTGCTTGCGGTACTCGTCGAGCGTGGTGGCGCCGATGGTCTGCAGCTCGCCACGGGCGAGCAGCGGCTTGAGGATCGACGCGGCGTCGATCGCGCCCTCGGCGGCACCCGCACCCACGAGGGTGTGGATCTCGTCGATGAAGACGATGATGTCGCCGCGCGTGCGGATCTCCTTGGTGACCTTCTTCAGGCGCTCCTCGAAGTCGCCGCGGTAGCGCGAGCCGGCGATGAGCGAGCCGAGGTCGAGCGAGTAGAGCTGCTTGTCCTTCAGCGTCTCGGGCACCTCGCCCTTGACGATCGCCTGGGCGAGGCCCTCGACGACCGCGGTCTTGCCGACGCCGGGCTCGCCGATGAGCACGGGGTTGTTCTTGGAGCGGCGCGAGAGGATCTGCATGACCCGCTCGATCTCCTTCTCGCGGCCGATGACCGGGTCGAGCTTGGAGTCGCGCGCGGCCTGGGTGAGGTTGCGGCCGAACTGGTCGAGGATCTGCGAGCCGCCCTGGGGCTGCTGCTGCTCGTTCGCGCCGACCTGGACCTGCTCCTTGCCCTGGTAGCCGGAGAGGAGCTGGATGACCTGCTGGCGCACGCGGTTGAGGTCGGCCCCCAGCTTCACGAGCACCTGGGCGGCGACGCCCTCGCCCTCGCGGATGAGGCCGAGCAGGATGTGCTCGGTGCCGATGTAGTTGTGGCCGAGCTGGAGCGCCTCGCGGAGCGAGAGCTCGAGCACCTTCTTGGCGCGCGGCGTGAACGGGATGTGCCCGGTCGGCTGCTGCTGGCCCTGCCCGATGATGTCCTGCACCTGCTCGCGGACGGCATCGAGGGAGATCCCCAGCGACTCGAGCGCCTTCGCGGCCACGCCCTCACCCTCGTGGATGAGGCCGAGCAGGATGTGCTCGGTGCCGATGTAGTTGTGATTCAGCATCTTGGCCTCTTCCTGGGCCAGGACGACGACACGACGGGCTCGGTCCGTGAATCTCTCGAACATCTCAACTCCTCGCCGACGCCGGGTAGGGGCGTCGTTACGTTCCACGTTAACCACCGGGGCTCGGCGTTGGGCCGCTGTTCGCCACGGGCGCACGCTCACGACGTGGTTCGTCGCCGCGGCGCGGGCGGATGCCTCGGGCCGGCGGTCGAGGCGGATGCCGCGGGGTCGACCGCACCCGCCGGCACGTGGTTTGATGCACGCATGCCCAGACTCGTGCTGACCGTCATCGGGGACGACCGCGCCGGACTCGTCGGGGCGCTCGCCGACGTCATCGGCGACCACGGCGGCAACTGGGAGCAGAGCCAGATGGCCGAGCTCGCCGGCCAGTTCGCCGGCATCGTCGTGGTCGACGTGCCCGCCGAGCAGGAGGCGGCGCTGCGCGCCGCGCTCGACGGTCTCGACGGGCTCATGGAGGTCTCGGCGCACCCGGGCGTCGCGGCGACGGCAGAGGCCGGGGCATCCGCCGTCTGGACGCCGCTGCGCATCGACCTGATCGGCAACGACCACCCGGGCATCGTGCGCGACATCTCGGCGGTGCTCGCGCGGCACGGGCTCAGCATCGAGACGATCACGACCGGCCAGCGCGACGCGCCGATGGCCGGCGGCCGACTGTTCGAGGCGCACCTCGTCGTGCGGGTGCCGCCGGGCGGCGACCCCGCCGACGTGCGCGACGACCTGGAGCGCGTGGCGAGCGAGCTGTTCGTCGACCTCACGCTCGGGCACGGCTGACGCCTGGCGACCCCTGCACCGCGGCGACTCGGCGGCGCGGCGACTACTTGATCGGCACCGTGACGACCTGGTCGCCGACGGTCACCTCGAGCGGCTCGGTGGTCGTGGTGTACACGGGAGTCCAGAAGACGGTGGTGTGCGGGACGAAGTCGGCCGTGCAGGGCCGGGTCTCGGGTTCCGGCAGCACCGCCTCGACCGCGTTGCCCTCGCCCGCCTCGGCGACGACGTTCAGTTCGGTCGGCACGACGGGGCAGGTCGACGAGCCCCAGATCGTGATCGCCAGCTTGCCGCCGTCGTCGAGGTACTGCACGTAGGGCTCGTCGCCGGTCGGCTCCGGGGCGTCGACCACGTCCTCCTCGTCGGTCTCCTCCTCGGTCGACCCGCCGAGGTCCGTCTCCTCGCCGCCGGCCTCGCCCTCGGCCTCCTCCTCCGCGACGGGCAGGCCCGGGAAGTCCTCGACCGCGCCGGAGCCCGGGTTGCAGCCCGTGAGCACGAGGGCCGAGGCGATCGCGAGTCCGGCGACGAGGAGACGGCGGGGTCCGGTGAGCGAAGTCATGGCGCCATGCTGCCACGCGGTCGCCCTCGCCGGACGGGACCTCCGGCCCTACCCTCCGCGCGTCGGAGGTGGGCGCGGGACCGTCGCGGCCGACCCCTCCCACCGTCGGCGCCCGCGCGTAGGATGCGGGCATGAGCAACCTCGAGCGCGATCCCGTCGAACTGCTCTGCCCGCCCGACGAGACCACCGGCCCTGGGGTCGCCGTCTACGAGTACCGCGAGGTCCCGCTCGGCGGCCCGCGCGCGATGCCGGTCCGCCGCACGCTCCCGCAGCGCGGGCGCACGACCATCGGCGCCTGGTGCTTCGCCGACCACTACGGTCCCGACGACGTCGCGGAGACGGGCGGCATGGTCGTCCCGCCGCACCCGCACACGGGCCTGCAGACCGTGAGCTGGCTGTTCGAGGGCGAGATCGAGCACCGCGACTCCACGGGCAGCCACGAACTGGTGCGACCTGGGGGCGTCAACCTGATGACCGCAGGACGAGGGATCTCGCACTCCGAGGTGTCCACGTCGGGCACGACGCGCCTGCACGGCGTTCAGCTCTGGGTCGCGCTCCCCGACGACGCGCGGTCGGTCGCGCCGTTCTTCGAGCACGCCGACACGACGCCGTTCCGGATCGGCGACGCGACGGTGCGCGTCTTCGTCGGCGAGCTCGCGGGCGACGGCGAGACGACGGATGCCGCGACCGGGTCGATCACGGTCTTCTCGCCGCTCCTCGGCGCGCAGGTCGACCTCCCCGCGGGAGGCTCGGTCGACCTCCCGCTCGACCCCGCGTTCGAGCACGGGATCCTCGTGGACTCCGGTCCCGCCTTCGTCGAGGCGCCGGAGTCCGGGTCGGCCACCGAGGTGCCGTGGGCGCAGCTCGCGCACCTCGAACGGGGTCACGAGCGCGTGCGCGTGCGCGCGGACGCCGACCCGGTCCGCATCGTGCTGCTCGGCGGCGTGCCCTTCGAGGAGGAGCTCGTGATGTGGTGGAACTTCATCGGGCGCACGCACGACGAGGTCGTCGAGTTCCGCCGCCGCTGGCAGTCCGACGTGATCGCGCGCAACGACCCCGACGGTCCGTTCGGGATCGTCGCCGGCTACGACGGTGACCCGCTCCCGGCGCCCGACCTGCCGACCGTGCGGTTGAAGCCGCGGCGCTGAGACGCGCCCCGCGCACGCCGACGGCCGGTGCCCGGGAGCGGGGCACCGGCCGTCGGGGCTCGGTGTGCGGTCAGGCCGCGAGGATCGAGGGCTCTCCCTCCGCGACCTCCTCGCGGATCGTGCGTCGGTGGGCCCAGCGCTTCAGCGCGATGACCGCAAGTGCGCCGACGACCGACCCCGCCACGATCGCGAGGACGAACCAGAGCAGGTTCCCGATCGCGAAGAAGACGAAGATGCCGCCGTGCGGCGCCTGCGAGGTGACGCCCATGCCCATGCAGATCGCACCGGCGACGGCGCCGCCGAGGATCATGGACGGGATGACGCGGAAGAGGTCGGCCGCAGCGAACGGGATCGCGCCCTCGGAGATGAATGCGGCGCCGAGCAGCCACGCGGCCTTGCCGTTCTCACGCTCGACCGGGGTGAACAGCTTGCGGTCGAGCACGGTGGCGAGTGCCATCGCGAGCGGCGGGACCATGCCGGCCGCCATGACCGCGGCCATCACCATGAGCGGTGCCTGGTTCTCGACCGTCGCGGCGCCGAGCCCGGCGACGGCGAAGGAGTACGCGACCTTGTTGACGGGGCCGCCCAGGTCGAAGCCCATCATGGCGCCGAGGATCAGGCCGAGCACGACCGCCGCAGCACCCGAGAGGCCGGAGAGCCAGTCGTTCAGCGCGGTGGACAGCGCCGCGATCGGTCCGCCGAGGACCACGATCATGAGGCCGGACGCCACGATCGACGCGACGAGCGGGATGATCACGACCGGCATGAGGCCCCGCAGCCAGCGCGGCACGTCGAGGCGTGCGAACATCAGCGCCACCCAGCCGGCGAGCAGGCCGCCGACGAGGCCGCCGATGAAGCCCGCACCCATGAGGCCCGCGACGGAACCGGCGACGAAGCCGGGCGCGATTCCGGGGCGGTCGGCGATCGCGTAGGCGATGTAGCCGGCCAGCGCGGGGACCAGGAAGCCCATCGAGATCGCGCCGATCTGGAAGAAGACCGCCCCCAGGTACAGGAGGAACCCGCCTTCGGGGAGGTTGAACAGGCTGTTCGTCGTGACGATCTCGCCCGCGGTCGCGGTGATGTCGTAGCCGCCGAAGAGGAAGCCCAGCGCGATGAGCAGGCCGCCGCCTGCGACGAACGGGATCATGTAGCTGACGCCGGTGAGCAGGACGCGCTTGACCTTCTGGCCGAAGTGCTCGTTCGCGGCCGCGGCGGTCGCGGTCGCGGTCGCCTCGCCCGTGACGCGCGGCGCCGACGGGTCGCTGATCGCGGCGACGGCCTCGTCGATCATCTCGGCGGGGTGGTCGATGCCGCGCTTCACGGGCCCCTGGACGACCGGCTTGCCGGCGAACCGGCTCTTGTCGCGGACGTCGACGTCGACGGCGAACACCACGGCGTCGGCACGTGCGATGACGTCGGGCGCCAGTGGCGTCGATCCGGACGAGCCCTGCGTCTCGACGTGCATCTCGACGCCGGCCTTCTTCGCGGCTGCGGCGAGCGCGTCGGCGGCCATGTAGGTGTGCGCGATGCCGGTCGGGCAGGCGGTGACCGCGATGAGCACGGGCGCGTGGTCCGGTGCGGCCGACGCCCCGGCCGCGGCCTGGGCGGAGGCAGCGGAGATC
>NZ_SDPL01000123.1 GCF_004135055.1 Agromyces binzhouensis
CGGGCGGGCCCGGTGCGGCAGCGGGCGGCGGCGCGAGTGCCGCGGCATCCGCCCCGGCCCTCACGGGGGCCGACCGCCGGTCGGCCGAGAAGGAACTGTCGTCGATCGACCGGCGGCTCGAGAAGCTGCAGGTGCAGATCGCCGAGCAGCACGAGAAGCTCGCCCGTCACGACCAGTCCGACTACGTCGGGCTCGGCGCCCTCGGCGACGAGCTGCGGTCCCTCGAGGATTCCGTGGCCGACCTGGAGACGCGCTGGCTCGAAGTATCCGAGCAGCTCGAAGGATGACGTCGCAGGATCTGTGACCATCGATGACCACGTGGTCAATTAGGCGCAGATCCTTCGCCTACCGTTGAGGTGCGCCCGCGAACGCGGCAACGACGCCCCACCGCCACCAGCGGTGGGGTTCGTCATGTCCAGGCACCACCGCCACCAGCATCCGAACGCGCGCGCTGATCGGAAGAGGAACCCCGCCATGCCCAGCACCACCACCAAGCTCATCGCCGCGCTCGCCGCAGCCCCGCTCGTCATCGGCCTCGCGGCCTGCTCGTCGGCCGGTGCCGCCGAGGGCGACGACGTCGTCCGCATCGGCGTCGTCGGCAAGTCCGACCCGCAGTGGCCCGCATTCGAGGAGGCCGCGGCAGACGCCGGCATCGACATCGAGCTCGTCGACTTAGCCGACTACACGCAGCCGAACCCGGCGCTCACCGAGGGCGAACTCGACCTCAACCAGTTCCAGCACATCGTGTACCTCGCCGACTACAACGTGTCGGCCGACGCCGACCTCGTGCCGATCGGCGCGACCGCGATCTACCCGCTCGGCCTGTACTCGCTCGAGTACGACTCGGTCGAGGACATCCCCGCAGGCGAGAGCGTGGCCGTGCCCGACGACCCCTCGAACCTGGCCCGTGCGCTCCTCGTGCTCCAGTCGGCCGGACTCATCGAGCTCGACGGCGGCGGGTCGATCTTCTCGACCGTCGACGACATCGACGAGGCCGCCTCCAAGGTGCGGGTCACGCCGCTCGAGGCGTCGCTGACCCCCACGAGCCTGCCCGACGTCGCCGCGGCGATCATCAACAACGACTTCGTGCAGGACGCCGGCCTCACCTTCGCCGACGCGATCGCGCAGGACGACCCGAGCGACCCCAACGCGCTGCCGTACGTGAACATCTTCGCCGCGCGCGCCGACGACGCCGATGACGAGACGTACCTGAAGCTCGTCGAGATCTTCCAGACCGACCCCGAGGTCCAGGCGGGCCTCCTCGAGGCCTCCGGCGGCACGGCGGTGCCGCTCACGACCCCGGTCGACGAGCTCGAGGCCTCGCTCGCCGCCGTCGAGGACGACACCCGCACCCTGGGCTGACCCGACCACGACACGACCCGGCACGCGCTCGGGTGGCGCGCCCCGACCGGGCGTCGCCACCCGGACGCGCGTGCGTGGAGGAGGTACCGCATGGCGCTCGTGACCCTCGAGCACGTCAGCAAGTCCTATCCCGCCGTCGGCCGCACGGCCGAGGCCGTCACGGCCGTCGACGACGTGTCCCTCGAGATCGAGGCCGGCGACGTCTACGGCATCATCGGCTACTCGGGCGCCGGCAAGTCGACGCTCGTGCGGCTCGTCAACGCCCTCGAGCCGGCGACGAGCGGCTCGATCCGGATCGACGGCCGCGAGATCACGGGACTCCGCGAACGGGAGCTCCGCGGCATCCGCCTCGGCATCGGCATGGTCTTCCAGCAGTTCGAGCTCTTCGACGCGAAGACGGTGCGCGGCAACGTCGCCTACCCGTTGAAGGTGGCCGGCTGGGCGAAGGCCGACATCCGCGCGCGCGTCGACGAGCTCCTCGCGTTCGTCGGCCTGACCGACAAGGCGGGCGCCCGCCCCGACGAGCTCTCCGGCGGACAGAAGCAGCGCGTCGGCATCGCCCGCGCCCTCGCGACGCGCCCGCGCATCCTGCTCGCCGACGAGGCGACGAGCGCGCTCGACCCCGAGACGACCCAGGAGGTGCTCGCGCTCCTCAAGCGCGTGAACGAGGACCAGGGCGTGACGATCATCGTGATCACGCACGAGATGGACGTGATCCAGTCGATCGCGACGAAGGTCGCCGTGATGGACCGGGGCCGGGTCATCGAGCACGGCGACGTCTTCGACGTGTTCTCGAGCCCGCGGCATCCGTCGTCGCAGCGATTCGTCGGCACGGTGGTCAAGGGCGTGCCCTCGCCCGCCGAGCTCGCGGTGCTCCGCGAGCGGCACGAGGGGCGCATCGTCACGTGCTCCTTCCGCGACGGCGATGCGTCGCAGGCGCGCGTGTTCCTCGACCTCGCCGAGGCCGGACTGGAGTTCGAGCTCGTGTACGGCGGCATCAACGACATCCGCGGCCGCGCGTTCGGCCACCTGACCCTGGCCGTCCGCGGCGAGGGCGCCGCGATCGACCGCGCGCTCGCCGCGGTCGCACGGCACACCGACGTGACGGAGGTGCGCTGATGGACCGCCTCCTCGAACTGGGGCCCGAGTTCTGGGCCGCGGCCGGCGAGACCCTCTACATGGTCGCGCTCACGATGCTGTTCGGCGGTGCCGGCGGCTTCCTGCTCGGGCTCGGGCTGTACGCCACGAGGCGCGGCGGCCTGCTGCCGAACACGGTGGTGAACAACCTGCTGAACGTCGTCATCAACTTCTTCCGGCCGATCCCGTTCATCATCTTCATCGCCGCCGTGCAGCCGCTCACGCGCGCGGTCATCGGCGTCGGCATCGGGACGGATGCGGCGATCTTCGCGCTCTCGCTCGCCGCGTCGTTCGCGATCGGCCGGATCGTGGAGCAGAACCTGCTCACGGTGCGCCCGGGGGTCATCGAGGCGGCGCGGTCGATGGGAGCGGGCCCGTGGCGGATCCTCCGCACGGTCGTGGTGCCCGAGGCCCTCGGCCCGCTGATCCTCGGCTACACGTTCATCGTCATCGCGGTGATCGACATGTCCGCCATGGCGGGCCTGATCGGCGGTGGCGGGCTCGGCTACTTCGCGCAGCTCTACGGCTTCCGGCAGTTCGAGCCCGTCGTGACGTGGGCGGCGGTGCTGCTCATCGTCGTGTTCGTGCAGGTGGTCCAGTACGTCGGCAACTGGCTCGCCCGACGCGTGCTGCGCCGCTAGGCCCGGCCACGGGTCGCGCTCCGGTGCACATGCCGCATGCCGCATGCACCGGAGCGGGCGCGTGCGCCGCGGCATCCGCCCGATTCAGGCGAAGCCGAGCGAGAGCTTCCGAAGCAGCGCGGCGAGCCTCCGCTGCTCGGCGGGCGGCAGTCCGGCGAGCAGTTCCGCCTCGGCATCGACGAGGCGGGTGATCGCGGCGTCCACGCGGGTCACTCCCGCGGGCGTCATCTCCACGAGGATGCCCCGGCCGTCGTGCGGGTCGGTCTGCCGCGTCACGAGGCCGCGGGCGACGAGCCGGTCGATGCGGTTCGTCATCGTGCCGCTCGAGACGAGGGTCTGCGCGAGCAGCGCCTTCGGCGGCAGGCGGAACGGCGCTCCGGCCCTGCGCAGGGCCGAGAGCACGTCGAACTCCCACGACTCGAGCTCGGACCGCTCGAACGCCTGCTTCCGCGCCCGATCGAGGAGCTTCGCGAGCCTGCCGACCCGCGAGAACACCTGCAGCGGCGCGAAGTCGAGGTCGGGTCGCTCGCGCTCCCAGTCGTCGACGATCCGGTCCACCTCGTCCTGGTCGCCGGTCGTCATGCCGCCAGTATCCCACCGGCGGCTCGCCGGCTCGTCGACGCCCACGGGCCCAAGGTCCCGACCGCGCCCGCCCGCGGTCGCAGGCTGGAGGACATGGCACGCGTCCTCGTCGCCTATGCGACCAAGCACCAGTCCACCGCCGAGATCGCCCAGGCGATCGCCGGCGAACTCCGCGCACGGGGCCACGCCGCCGAGGCGGCGGAGGCCGGGCACGCGACCGCCGACGGCTTCGACGCCGTCGTGCTCGGCAGTGCGACGTACGCCGGCCGCTGGCGTCGCGAGGCTCGGCACTTCCTCTCGCATGAACGCGACCGGCTCGCGAAGATGCTGTTCTGGGTGTTCAGCTCCGGCCCGATCGGAGAGCCGAAGCCCGATGCGCCGCCCGACGACGACAAGTGGCTCGAGCCGCGCAAGGTCATCGAGCAGGCCGAGGCGCTCGGTGTCCGCGAGCACGTGGTGTTCGGCGGCCGCGTGCCGCAGGACCCCGGGAACTTCGTCGAACGCGCGATGCTCCAGAACACCCCGGAGGACTACCAGGACCTGCGGGACTGGGACGAGATCCGTGCGTGGGCGGGCCGGATCGCCGAGGCGCTGACGACCTGAGCGTCCTCCCCGCCGACGACCGGGGACCGCCCCGAGCCGGCGACCTCGACGCCGCCGAGCGGTCGGGGCCTCGCCGGCCGCGCATCGCCGGACGCCCCTCGCATGGCAGACTTGACACCGCGCCCGAGGGCCGCCCGGGGGCGGCCCCGTGCGCGGTCCGCCATGGTGTAACGGCAGCACGACAGCCTTTGGAGCTGTGAGGACCAGGTTCGAATCCTGGTGGCGGAGCATGGACGAGAACCTCGCGATCATCGTGCTCGCCGCCGGCCAGGGCACGCGGATGAAGTCGACCACCCCGAAGATCCTGCACCCGCTCGCGGGTGCGCCGATCATCGCCCACGTGCTCGCCACGGCGCGCGCGCTCGACGCGAAGCACGTCGTGGCGGTCGTCAGGCACGAGCGCGACCTCGTCGCCGACGCGATCCAGGCAGAACTGCCCGAGGCGGTCATCGTCGACCAGGACGAGGTCGCCGGCACGGGCCGCGCCGTAGAGCAGGCGATCGCCGCGCTGCCCGACGACTTCGACGGCGACGTGCTCGTGCTGAACGGCGACGTGCCGCTGCTCAACGCCTCCACCCTGGCCGAGATGCTCGAACGCCATCGCGCCGACGGGCTCGCGGCGTCGGTCCTCTCCGCCCGGTACGACGACCCGTCCGGGTACGGGCGCATCGTCCGGGGCCCCGAGGGCGCGTTCGACCGCATCGTCGAGCAGAAGGACGCCTCCGCCGACGAGCTCGCCATCGACGAGATCAACGCGGGCGTCTACGCGTTCGGCGCATCGGCGCTCCGCGACCAGCTCGCCAACCTCACGACCGAGAACGCGCAGGGCGAGAAGTACCTCACCGACATCATCGCGCTGCTCCGGCAGGCGGGCTCCGAGGTGAAGGCGCGACCGGTCTCCGAGGCGTGGCTCGTCGCGGGCGTCAACGATCGTGCGCAGCTCTCCGAGACCGCGGCGCGGCTGAACGCGCTCATCGTGCGCGGCTGGCAGCTCAACGGCGTGACGATCGAGGACCCGGCGACGACCTGGATCGACCTCGCCGTGCGCATCGAGCCCGACGTCACCATCCGCCCGGGCACGCAGCTCAAGGGCGCGACGGCGATCGCGACCGGCGCGGTCATCGGGCCCGACACGACCCTCGTCGACTGCGAGGTCGGCGAGGGCGCCGAGGTGAAGCGCGCGGATGCCACGCAGGCCGTGATCGGCGCCGGCGCCTCGGTCGGCCCCTTCGCGTACCTGCGCCCGGGCACCGTGCTCGACGCCGACGGCAAGATCGGCACGTTCGTCGAGACGAAGAACGCGCACATCGGCGCGGGCAGCAAGGTGCCGCACCTCTCCTACATCGGCGACACCGAGATCGGCGAGGGCTCGAACGTCGGCGCCGGGTCGATCACCGCGAACTACGACGGCGTCGAGAAGCACCGCACGACCATCGGATCGCACGTTCGCACCGGCTCGCACGGCGTGTTCGTCGCGCCCGTTACGATTGGGGACGGGGCGTACACGGGGGCAGGCACGGTCGTCCGCAAGGACGTGCCGGCCGGTGCGCTCGGCGTGAACGTCGCCCCGCAACGCAACATCGACGGATGGGTCCAGCAGCACCGTGCCGGGAGCGCGGCCGCACAGGCGGCCGAGGCCGCGCACGGGGCGGGCGAGACCGATGAGAACGATGAGCGCGACCCTGAATAGGACCCGGCCTGGCCGGTGGGAAGGACAGTGACCATGTCGGGAATCGAGACCACCGGATCGAAACGGCTCGTCCTCGTGTCGGGGCGCGCGCATCCGGCGCTCGCGAAGCAGATCGCCGCCGAGCTCGGCAGCGAGCTGGTCCCGACCGACGCCCGCACGTTCGCCAACGGCGAGCTCTACGCCCGCTACGACGAGAGCGTGCGCGGCTCCGACGCGTTCGTCATCCAGTCGCACGCGGCGCCGATCAACGAGTGGCTCATGGAGCAGCTCATCATGGTCGACGCGCTGAAGCGCGCGTCCGCCAAGCGCATCACCGTCGTCTCGCCCTTCTACCCCTACGCCCGGCAGGACAAGAAGGGCCGCGGCCGCGAGCCGATCTCGGCGCGCCTCGTCGCCGACCTCTACAAGGCGGCCGGTGCCGACCGGATCATGTCGGTCGACCTGCACGCGGCCCAGATCCAGGGCTTCTTCGACGGCCCCGTCGACCACCTCTTCGCGATGCCGGTGCTCCTCGAGGAGTTCAAGAACTCGCTCGACCCCGAGACCCTGACGGTCGTCTCGCCCGACATGGGGCGTGTCCGCGTGGCCGACATCTGGTCCGACAAGCTCGGCGTGCCGCTCGCGATCATCCACAAGCGCCGCGACCCGCTCGTGCCGAACCAGGTGTCGGTGCACGAGATCGTCGGCGAGGTCGACGGCCGCGTGTGCCTGCTGGTCGACGACCTCATCGACACCGGTCGCACGATCGTGAAGGCCGCCGAGGCGCTGAAGGCGAACGGTGCGACCGGCGTCGTCGTCGCGGCGACGCACGCGGTGTTCTCCAACCCGGCGACCGAGATCCTGCAGTCCGACTTCATCGACCGCGTCGTGGTCACCGACACGCTGCCCCTGCCCGAGGAGAAGCGCTGGGACCGCCTCACGGTGCTGCCCATCGCACCGCTGCTGGCGCGCGCCATCCACGAGGTCTTCGAGGACGGGTCGGTGACGAGCATGTTCGACGGGGCGGCCTGATGGCGGATGCCACGGCGAAGCCCTGGCTCGCGAGCTACGCCCCGGGCGTCCCGCACTCGCTGCCCGCGCCGGAGGGGTCGCTCATCGACCTGATCCACCGCACGGTCGAGCAGTACCCGGATCGCCCTGCGCTGGAGTTCTTCGGCCGCGTCACGTCGTATGCCGAGCTCGGCGAGCAGATCGACCGCGCCGCGGAGGGCCTCAGGCGGCTCGGCGTGCAGCCGGGCGATCCGGTCGCGATCGTGCTGCCGAACTGCCCGCAGCACATCGTGGCCTTCTACGCGGTGCTCCGCCTCGGCGCGATCGTCGTCGAGCACAACCCGCTGTACACGCCGCGCGAACTGCGGCACCAGTTCGAGGACCACGGCGCTCGCGTCGTGATCGCGTGGGACAAGGTCGTCGCGACGATCCAGGACTTCCCCGACGACCTCGCGATGCGCCACATCGTGTCGGTCGACCTCACCCGCGCGATGCCGTTCGCGACGCGCGCCGCGCTTCGGCTGCCGATCGCGAGGGCCCGCGAGGCGCGGGCGGCGCTCACCGCGAGCGTGCAGGGCGCCGTGCCGTGG
>NZ_SDPL01000124.1 GCF_004135055.1 Agromyces binzhouensis
GCCGAGGCCGCGGTCGGCGGCGACACGCCGGTCGAGGACGCGGATGCGTCGCAGGCGGACGCCCCCGCATCCGATGCTCCGCCGGCGGAGCGGGACGAGCGGTAGCAGCCTCGCGCCGGACCCGCGGTCCGGCCGGGTCGACGCGGTCCGCCGGTCAGCCCGTGTGGTAGACGGGGTCGATCGCGATGAGCAGGGTCGCCGTCCAGTGGCACATGAACGCGAGCACCGTGCAGACGTGGAAGATCTCGTGGAAGCCGAAGTGGCCGGGCCACGGGTTCGGCTTCTTGAGCCCGTAGACGATCGCGCCGCCGGTGTAGAGCAGACCGCCGACGATGACGAGCACCATCATCGCCACGCTGGCCTCCAGCAGGTCGCCGAGGTACATCACGGCGGCCCAGCCGAGCAGGATGTAGATCGGCACGTACAGCCAGCGCGGTGCGCCGATCCAGAACACCCGGAACGCGATGCCGACGAGCGCGCCCGCCCAGACCAGGCCGAGCAGCAGCCAGCCCTTCTCCGGCGGCAGCGCCAGGATCGCCAGCGGCGTGTAGGTGCCCGCGATGAGCAGGAAGATGTTCGCGTGGTCGACGCGCTTCAGGATCACCTTCGTGCGCGGCTTCCAGTCGAACCGGTGGTACAGCGCCGAGTTGCCGAAGAGCAGCATCGACGTGAGCACGAAGACCGCCGACGCCCACTTCGCGGGCGCGCCGTCGGCGACGGCGATGAGCACGATGCCGGCCACGATGGTGACCGGGAAGGTGGCGGCATGGATCCACCCTCGCCACGTCGGCTTGACGTCGGCCGGATGCTCCGGGGAGGCGTCGATGAGGGGGAGGTTCGGGATGTCGGGGCCGAGGCGCTCGTCGGCGGCGACCGCAGCGTCGGCGCGATCGAGTTCGGCCGCCGGTCGGTGCAGGTGCTCGGCGACGTCCTCGGGTTCGCGTTGGGTCATGCTGACAGCGTAGGGGGAGCCTCATCACGGCCTGCTGTGAGTGTCCGAACGCGCGCAGGGGAGTAGCGTGGTCGGGTGCAGACGAGCGATCAGCGCCCCGGTCGCGGCCTTCTCTATCGGCTCTACCAGAATCGGCTCCGCCGGGAACTCGACGAGGCGGAACTGCCACGACACGTGGCGATGATCATCGACGGCAACCGTCGGTGGGCGAGGCAGCTGGGCTACGACTCCGCCGTGCACGGCCACCGTGCCGGCGCCGCGAAGATGCGGGAGTTCCTCGAGTGGTGCGACGACCTGGGCATCTCGGTGGTGACCCTCTACCTGCTCTCGTCCGACAACCTGGGCAATCGCACGTCCGAGGAGCTCGCCGACCTCATCGAGATCATCGCCGAACTCGCCGAGGAGCTCAGCCACTACCGCGACTGGCGTGTCCAGCACGTCGGATCGGACGCCGGACTCCCGGTGCCGCTCGTCGCCGCGCTCGACGCCGCGGAGCATCGGACGGAGGGCAAGAAGGGCCTCCACGTGAATCTCGCCGTCGGCTACGGAGGGCGTCGCGAGATCACCGATGCGATGCGCTCGATCGTGGCATCCCACCATGCCGAGGGACGGAGCCTCGAGGACCTCGCGGAATCGCTCACGCCGGAGCTCATCGGGGAGCACCTCTACACCGGCGGCCAGCCCGACCCCGACCTCGTGATCCGCACCTCGGGCGAGCAGCGCCTCAGCGACTTCATGCTGTGGCAGGCCGCGCACAGCGAGTTCTACTTCGTCGAGGCGCTCGGCCCCGACCTCCGCGAGGTCGACTTCCTGCGCGCCGTCCGCGACTACACCCGCCGACACCGGCGGTACGGCGGTTGACGACGCTCACGATCCCATCAGGAGTCTGTCAGGATATGCCTCGGAGAAGGGGGCACCGCACGTGAGCATGGACGACTACCTGGCCGGGTTCGGCGAGGAGCCCGGCTACCTCGACTACGCACGCGTCGGTCCGCTGGCGCGCGTCGCGGCCGAGGAGGCCCTGGCGTTCACGCAGGTGCTCGAGCGCGCCCGTCACGGGAGCATGGACGCGTTCCGCGACCAGGACCGCAGGCTCCGCGACGCGGCATCCGCCCTGACCGGGATCGCCGCCGACCGCATCGTCGCGATCCCGAACACCACGACCGGGCTCATGCATGCGATGTTCGGGCTCACCGGCACGGTGCTGCTCTCGCCGGCGGAGTTCCCGAGCGTGCCGATCGCCGCGGTGCGGGCGAACGAGGCCCTGCACTCGGTGCAGCCCGCCTGGCTCGAGACCGACCACGGCAAGGTGACGCCGGGCCTGATCCGCGACCAGCTCGAGGCGAACGTCGCGGCGGTCGCCGTGAGCCTCGTCGACAGCCGCACCGGGTACCTCTGCGACCTCGAGGGCATCCGGCAGGTGATCGGCGACCGGTTGCTCATCGTCGACGCGATCCAGGGCTTCGGCATCGTCGATGCGCCGTGGGATGCCGCCGACGTCGTCGTGACGGGCGGGCAGAAGTGGTGCCGGGCCGGCTGGGGCACTGGCGTCATGGCCCTCTCCGAGCGCGCGGCCGAGCGGCTCACGCCCGTCTTCTCGGGCTACACCGGCACGGTCGACGACGAGGTGTGGGACGAGGTGCCGCCGCCCGCGCCCGGTGCTCGGGCCTTCCGCGTGTCGAATCCCGACCCGGTCGCCGCCGCCCGCTTCGCCGCTGCGCTCGAGGAGATCGCCGAGGTCGGCGTCGAGGCGGTCAACGCCCGCATGGCCGAGAACGTCAGCCGCGTGATCGACCTCGCCGACGAGTTCGCGGTCCCGGTGGTCAGTTCTCGCGACGAGCGCGAGCGCGCCGGCATCGTCGTGCTCGAGCCCGAACCCGAGCAGGTCACCGTGCTCACCGCGTCGCTGCACAACCACGGGCTCACCACGACGACCCGACTCGGAACCGTGCGCCTCAGCGTGCACGCAGCGCTCGACGAGGAGACCATCGAGATGCTGCGCGGCGCCTTCGTCTCGTTCAACACCGCGGCGGCGTACTGACCCCCGATTGTGAACAGCGGATGTCGCGCCGCGTGTCGAATCTGCGGATGTCGCCGGTCGGACGTACCGTCAGGACATCGGGCAAGGCGCCCGGTCGAGTCGGCTCGTGAACCGCTCGTGGGAGGATCGCCGGCCGGCGCGTGAGCCGAGCGAGAGCTCGGGGCAGGAGCGGTCGTGACCTCTGTCGATCCCATCAAGCCCCTCGGACCGGTCGAGCCGGACGCGCAGCACCAGCGTCGTCCCGGTGCGGCGTCTCCCGGGGGTGCCGCGCAGGACGAACGGACCTACGTGCTGGACACGTCGGTCCTGCTCTCGGACCCGCGCGCCCTGTTCCGATTCGCGGAGCATCCCGTGGTGCTGCCGGTCGTGGTCATCACGGAGCTCGAGGCCAAGCGCAACGACCCCGAGATCGGGTACTTCGCCCGGGCCGCGCTGCGGCTGCTCGACGACCTCCGCGTGCAGCACGAGCGACTCGACTTCCCGATCCCGGTCGGCGACGGGGGGTCCCTCCGGGTCGAGCTGAACCACTCGAGCCTGTCGGTGCTGCCCAGCGGGCTTCAGCTGGCCGACAACGACTCGCGCATCCTCGCGTGCGCGATGAACCTGTCGAACGACGGCGTCGCCGTGACCGTCGTCTCGAAGGACCTGCCGCTGCGCATCAAGGCCGCCTCGATCGGCCTCGACGCCCAGGAGTACCGCGCCGAGCTCGCCGTCGACTCCGGCTGGACCGGCATGGCCGAGGTCGACCTCGGCTCGAACGACATGGCCAAGCTCTACGAGCACGAGCAGCTCGAGACGGCGGCCGTCGCGGGCATGCCGGTGAACACCGGCCTCGTGATCCACTCCGATCGCGGGTCGGCGCTCGCGCGCGTGGTCGGCGACCGGGAGGTGCGGCTGGTCCGCGGCGATCGCGAGGCGTTCGGCGTGCACGGCCGTTCGGCCGAGCAGCGCCTGGCCATCGACCTCCTGCTCGATCCCGAGGTCGGGATCGTCTCGCTCGGCGGCCGTGCGGGAACCGGCAAGTCGGCGCTCGCGCTCTGCGCGGGACTCGAGGCCGTGCTCGAACGGCAGCAGCACAAGAAGATCATGGTCTTCCGACCGCTGTACGCAGTGGGCGGCCAGGAGCTCGGCTACCTGCCCGGCGACCAGGGCGAGAAGATGAACCCGTGGGCGCAGGCGGTGTTCGACACGCTCGGCGCGCTCGTCTCCGACAACGTCCTCGACGAGGTCGTCGACCGCGGCATCCTCGAGGTGCTGCCGCTCACGCACATCCGAGGCCGGTCGCTCCACGACGCCTACGTGATCGTCGACGAGGCGCAGTCGCTCGAGCGGAACGTCCTGCTCACCGTCCTCAGTCGCGTCGGGCAGAACTCGCGCGTCGTGCTCACGCACGACGTCGCGCAGCGCGACAACCTCCGCGTCGGCCGCCACGACGGCGTCGCGAGCGTGATCGAGACGCTGAAGGGACATCCGCTCTTCGCCCACATCACGCTCACCCGGTCGGAGCGGTCCGCGATCGCCGCGCTCGTCTCCGAGATGCTCGACGGCGCCGACCTGGCCTGACACCCACCGACCGGACGAACGACGGCCCCGGAACCGCGAGGTTCCGGGGCCGTCGTCGACTCCTGCGAGCGGACGCCTCGGGCTCAGCCCTGCTGCGGCGGACGCGTCATCGAGAGCAGGTCGAGCGCGACGTCGAGCTCGGCCTCCGTCAGGTCTCCGCGCTCGACGTGACCGAGTTCGATCACGGCCTCGCGGACCGTGATGCCCTTGGCCACCGAGTGCTTGGCGATCTTCGCCGCGGCCTCGTAGCCGATGGCCTTGTTGAGGGGCGTGACGATCGAGGGCGACATGCCGGCGAGCGCCGTCGTGCGCGCCTCGTTGACCCGGAGGCCGTCGACGGTCTTGTCTGCGAGCACCCGCACGGAGCTCGAGAGCAGGCGGATCGACTCGAGGAGTGCGGTGCCCATCACCGGGATCTGCACGTTGAGCTCGAACGACCCGGAGGCGCCGGCCCAGGCGATCGTGGCATCGTTGCCGACCACGCGCGAGGCGACCATGAGGACGGCCTCCGGCACGACGGGGTTGACCTTGCCGGGCATGATCGACGAGCCGGGCTGCAGGTCGGGGATGAACAGCTCGCCGAGCCCGGTGTTCGGGCCCGAGCCCATCCAGCGCAGGTCGTTGCAGATCTTGGTGAGGCTCACGGCGATCGTGCGCAGCGCGCCCGACGCGTCGACCAGGCCGTCGCGGTTGGCCTGCGCCTCGAAGTGGTCGGCGGCCTCGGTGATCGGCAGCTCGGTCTCCTGCTGGAGCAGCTCGATCACGAGCTGGGGGAAGCCCGCCGGCGTGTTGATGCCCGTGCCGACCGCGGTTCCGCCGAGCGGCACCTCGGCCACCCGGGGGAGCGCCGTGCGGACGCGCTCGATGCCGAGGCGGATCTGCCGGGCGTAGCCGCCGAACTCCTGCCCGAGCGTGACGGGCGTCGCGTCCATGAGGTGCGTACGGCCGGCCTTGACGACGTCGGACCACGCCTCCGCCTTGGCCTCGAGGGCCACCGCGAGGTGATCGAGCGCCGGGATGAGGTCGTCGATGAGCGCGGCGGTCACGGCGATGTGGACCGAGGTGGGGAAGACGTCGTTCGAGGACTGCGAGGCGTTGACGTGGTCGTTCGGGTGCACCGCGCTGCCGAGCTTCTGCGTCGCGATCGTCGCCAGCACCTCGTTCATGTTCATGTTCGAGGACGTGCCGGAGCCGGTCTGGTACACGTCGACCGGGAAGTGCTCGGTGAAGCCGTGCGTTCCCGCGATGACCTCGTCGGCGGCGTCGGCGATCGCCTGCGCGAGCTGGTGGTCGAGGACCCCGAGGCGGGCGTTGGCGAGCGCCGCGGACTTCTTGATGCGGGCGAGCGCCGCGATCTGGGCGGGCTCGAGACCGGAGCCCGAGATCGGGAAGTTCTCGACCGCGCGCTGGGTCTGGGCGCGATAGAGCGCGGCTGCGGGGACCCGCACCTCGCCCATCGTGTCGTGTTCGATCCGGTAGTCGGCGGCGTTGTCCACCACGGTGTGCTCCCCTTCGATTCGGAACGTGCGGCGCGGCGGTGGGATGCCGCCGGCGGCGTCAGATGCGACCGACGACGACGTCGGTCTCGGCGCGGCCCTCGAGCAGGCGGTAGTTCGCGCCGACGACAGCCAGCGTACCCGCTGCGATCGCGTCGCTGATCACCTCGGAGCGCTCGAGGAGCTGCGACACGGCGTTGCGGAGGTGCTCGCGCCCGACGTACCCGGCGTCGAGGTCGTCGGGCGCGATCGGCCCGTCGTCGACCCCGGCGACCTTGCGCACGGCGGGCACGATCTCGTCGACGATGCCCCGGATGTGAGCGGGCAGCGGTGCGGCGTCCTCGGCCTGCGAGTCGATCGCGGCCCGCACCGCACCGCACTCGTCGTGGCCGAGCACGAGGATGAGCGGCACGCCGAGGACGGCGACGGCGTACTCGAGCGAGCCGAGCACCGAGTCCGAGGGCACCTGTCCGGCGTTGCGGACCACGAATGCGTCCCCGAGGCCGACGTCGAAGATGATCTCGGCGGACAGGCGCGAGTCGCTGCAGCCGAAGATGGCGACGAGCGGGCGCTGGTGGTTCGCGAGCTCGGTGCGGCGGTCGACGTCCTGTCGGGGGTGCAGGGGCGTTCCGGCCACGAACCGGGCATTGCCGGCGCGCAGCTCGCGCCACGTCTCGGCGGGGGTGGTCGGTCGTGCGGGTGCGGACTTGCTCACGGCCGCTCCTCTCAGCGCTGTGCGTCGATCGTCGGCGCGAGTGCGCCGACGAGGGTCTCGAACTCCTCGGGGGTGGCGGTGCCGAGCAGCACGAACGTGCTCTCGCCCGCCTCGGTCACGAGCCCGTAGCGCGCGTTGCCGACGTCGGCGTCGGTCTCGCGGTTGTCGTAGACGGTCCACTCGACCCCGTCGATCGTGACGACGCCGGTGGCGATCGTGTTCTTCAGCAGCTCGGCGGTCCAGGTCGGGTTCGCACCGAGCCCCTGGTACAGCCCCGCGTACTCGTCGCTCGGCGTGAGGTAGCCCGCGTACCACGAGGTGATGCCGTCGGCGTCGCGCGTGCGGAGCTCTGCGGCGTTCGACTGCCACCCGGAGGGCAGGTCGGGCACGGCGAGCGGCGGGTCGATGCCGACCTGCGCCTGCGCGGCGACCGCGGCCACGTCGATGTCGCGTTCGATCGGGGTGTCGCTGCGCGGGACCAGCAGGACGATGAGCGCGACGACCGCCACGCACGCCAGGAGCGAGCCGACGAGGTTCCGCAGCGTCTGCCGTTCGCGGTGCTTGCGGGACTGCTCGGCCCGGCGGTCGGCCGTCTCCTGCGGGGTCTCGGGGCGGCCGAGTTCGGCGACGACCCGCGGGGCGCGCGCGGCCATCAGGCCTCGCCGCCGTCGAGGTCGCCGGAC
>NZ_SDPL01000125.1 GCF_004135055.1 Agromyces binzhouensis
TGCCGCTCCTCGCCGCCTGCAGCCAACCGGTCCCCTTCGATCCGGCACCGGATGCCGCGGACGCCGACTGCGCGTCCGTCGTCGTCCGCCTCCCCGACCGGGTCGCCGGGCTCGACGCCCGCGAGACCACCGCGCAGGGCACGGGCGCCTGGGGCTCGCCGGCGTCGGTGCTGCTCCGATGCGGGGTCGAGCCGCCCGGGCCGACGACCCTGCGCTGCGTGAGCGTCGACGACGTCGACTGGATCATCGACGAGTCCGACGCGCCGACCTACCGCTTCGTGACCTACGGGCGCACGCCCGCCGTCGAGGTCGTCGTCGACAACGACACGGTCGCCGGTTCCACGGCCATCGCCGACCTCTCGGGTGCGGTCGCGGCGATCCCCGCCGACGGTGCGTGCACCGACCTCGAGGACCTCGCTCCCGCGACCGACGGGGCGGCCGACGCAGGCTGACCCGGTCGCGCCGTCCGTTCGGGGCCGCGGCGACCCGCCTCAGCCGACGCGGACGCCCCGCGCGAGCCCGACCCGGATGAGCTCGTCGATCAGCTCCGGGTAGCTCACGCCCGACTCCTCCCAGCACCGCGGGAACATCGAGATCGGCGTGAAGCCCGGCATCGTGTTCAGCTCGTTGACGACGAACCCCTCCTCGGTGAGGAAGAAGTCCACGCGCGCGAGCCCCTCGGCGCCGATCGCCTCGAACGCCCGGATCGCGAGGTCGCGCATCTCGTCGAGCCGGCCGTCGCCGAGGTCGGCCGGACACACGAGGTCGACGCCGGGCGCGTCGAGGTACTTCGCCGCGAAGTCGTAGAACCCGTCGCCCGTGAGCACGATCTCGCCGGCGACCGACGCGCGCGGCGGCTCGCCGGGCGCACCGCCGAGCACGCCGATCTCGACCTCGCGGCCGATCACCGCGGACTCGACGAGCACGGTGTCATCCTCGGCGAACGCGACCTCGAGCGCCGCGTCGAGCTCGGCTCCGTCGGAGACCTTGCTCACGCCGACGCTCGAGCCGGCCCGGGCCGGCTTCACGAACTGCGGCAGGCCCAGCGACGCCGCGTCCGCGCGAACGGCGGCAGGGTCGTCCGCCCACTCCCTCGCGGTCACGGTGCGCCACGGCGCGACCGGGATGCCGGCGGCGGCGAGTGCGGTCTTCGTGAAGTGCTTGTGCATGCCGAGTGCGCTCGCGAGCACGCCCGAGCCCACGTAGGGCAGGCCGAGCAGCTCGAACTGGCCCTGGATCGTGCCGTCCTCGCCGAAGGGACCATGCAGGATCGGGAAGACGAGGTCGACCTCGCCGAGCGAGGCCTCCTCGCCGCTCGCGGTCACGACGCGGAGCTCGCGGGATGCCGCCGACTCGGGCCAGCGCACGCGCGTGCCGTTGTCGTGCACCTCGGGCAGGTGCTCGGGGTCGAGCGCGAACCGCTCGGGGTCGTCGGCCTCCAGCACGAACGCGCCGTCGCGCGTGATCCCGACCGGGATCAGCTCGTAGCGGTCACGGTCGATCGCCCGGAGCACCCCCGCCGCCGTGGCGCAGCTGATCGAATGCTCGCTGGAGCGCCCGCCGAAGAGCAGAACCACCCTGAGCTTGTCCATCCATCGTCCTTTCGCCCTGCGGCTCGTCGTCGGTCGTGAGGTGCGGCGCGATGTCCCTCGGCTCGAGCGTCCCGGCCAGCACCTGCCGGACCTGCTCGACGATGGGCATCTCGACGCCCTTGGCGCGCGCCAGTTCGAGGATCGGACCGACGGACGCGAGCCCCTCGGTGGTCTGCTGCATCTGGTTGACGACCTCGGGCAGCTTGTAGCCCTGGCCGAGCAGGCGCCCGGCGGTGTTGTTGCGCGACAGCGGCGACTGGCAGGTCGCGATGAGGTCGCCGAGGCCCGCGAGGCCGGACAGCGTGTCGGGGTGCGCGCCGTACGCGACCGCGAAGTCGGTCATCTCGACGAGGCCGCGCGTGATGATCGACGCCTTCGTGTTCTCGCCGTACCCGGCGCCGTCGACGATGCCGATCGCGACCGCGATGAGGTTCTTCAGGACCCCGCCGAACTCGGTGCCGATGACGTCGGTGTTCACGAACGAGTGGAAGTAGCGATTGCGCGAGACGGATGCCACGGACTGCGCGGTCTCGAGGCTCGAAGACGACACGACGGCCGCCGTCGGCTGCTCCCGGGCGATCTCGAGCGCGAGGTTCGGGCCGGAGATCACCGCGATCTTCGACTCGGCGATCGGGAGCACCTCGGCGATGACCTCGCTCATGCGATGGCCCGTCGACTTCTCGACGCCCTTCATGAGCGAGACGATCGTCGCCTGGGCGTGCAGGTGCGGCTCGGCCGCGATCAGGTTCTGGCGGAGGGTCTGGCTCGGCACGCTGATGTAGACCTGCTCGGCGCCCGCGAGGGCGAGGTCGAGCCGGCTCGTCGCACGGAGCCCGATCGGAAGGTTGATGCCGGCGAGGTAGTCGCTGTTGCGCTTGGCCTCCTGGATCTCGCGCGCGAGTTCGGGACGCCGGGCCCACAGCATGACGTCGGCCCCGCCGTCGGCGAGGATCTTCGCGAACGTCGTGCCCCAGCTGCCCGCCCCGAGCACGGCGACGCGCTTGCCGGGCACGCGGCGCCCCGCTCCCCTAGC
This sequence comes from Agromyces binzhouensis, assembly GCF_004135055.1. Taxonomy (GTDB): domain Bacteria; phylum Actinomycetota; class Actinomycetes; order Actinomycetales; family Microbacteriaceae; genus Agromyces; species Agromyces binzhouensis. The sequence goes on from NZ_SDPL01000125.1 coordinate 2,626, forward strand.
CATCGAGGCGCCCCGTCTCCTTCTGCCCGTGCTTGGTCGGGTCCCAGCGCTCCGCGGGCGGCGGCTGGTCGCGCAGTTCGCCGACGAGTGCGGCGATCGCGTTCATCAGGTCGTTCGTGGCGGCGAGCAGGGTCGCCTGGTCGAGCGGCTTCCCCTCGTAGGCCGACAGGTCGAGCGGCTCGCCGATGATCACGTCGACGGTCTTCCGCGGGAAGAAGCTCACCTTCTTCGCGTACCGGGGCATGATCTGCTGCGTGCCCCAGTGGGCCGCCGGGATCACCGGGATGCCGCGCTCGAGCGCGATGCGCACCGCGCCGGTCTTGCCGCGCATCGGCCACAGGTCGGGATCGCGCGTCAGCGAGCCCTCCGGGTAGACGATGACCATCCGCCCCTTCTCGACGAGTTCCTCGGCCGCGCGGATCGCCGCGTGGCTGCTGCTGCCGGCCCGCTCGACGGGGATCTGGCCCGACCTGCGGAGGAACCACCCGGCGACGGGGATCTTGAACAGCGAGGCCTTCGCCAGGAAGCGGGGCAGGCGCCCGAGGTGCCACGAGGCGACGCCCATCACGATCGGGTCGATCTCGCTGTAGTGGTTGGGCGACAGGACGAAGGCGCCGGCCTGCGGCATCCGCTCCGGGTGGTGGAAGCGGTACTTCACGCCCAGGCTCCAGATCGGGAGGACCAGCACGGCCAGCACCCAGAAGAACGACGGTCGGCGCTTCTCGGCGCCGGGCTTCACTGCGGGCACGACGGCGGGGTCACGATGGGGCACTGACCCATTATCCTTCGAGCGCGAAGTCCGCTCCGAGCAGCTCCAGCTTCATGATGAAGTTCTCGTAGCCGCGCGCGATGATCCCGACGTTCGAGACGGTCGAGCGGCCCTCGGCGGTCAGCGCCGCGATGAGGTGGCTGAACCCGCCGCGCAGGTCGGGGACCTCGATGTCGGCACCGCGGAGCTGCGAGGGACCGGAGATCACTGCGGAGTGCTTGAAGTTGCGCTGTCCGAACCGGCACGGGCGCCCGCCCAGGCATTCCTTGTGCACGTCGATCGACGCGCCCATCTCGACGAGCGCGTCGACGAAGCCGAAGCGCTGCTCGTAGACGGTCTCGTGCACGATCGAGACGCCCTTGGCCTTGGTGAGCGCCACGACGAGCGGCTGCTGCCAGTCGGTCATGAAGCCCGGGTGCACGTCCGTCTCGATGATGACGTGCTTGAGGTCCCCGCCGGGGTGGTAGAAGCGGATGCCGTCGTCCTCGATCTCGAACGCGCCGCCGACCTTGCGGAAGACGTTGAGGAACGTCAGCATCTCGGGCTGGCGGGCGCCGCCGACGAAGATGTCGCCCTCCGTCGCGAGTGCGGCCGCGGCCCAGCTCGCCGCCTCGTTCCGGTCGAACAGCGCGCGGTGCGTGTAGCCCTGCAGGCGCTCGACGCCCTCGATGCGGATCACCCGGTCGGTGTCGACCGTGATGATGGCGCCCATCTTCTGCAGGATGTTGATGAGGTCCATGATCTCGGGCTCGATGGCCGCGCCCGACAGCTCGGTGATGCCGTCGGCGAGCACCGCGGTGAGGAGGACCTGCTCGGTCGCCCCGACGCTCGGGTACGGCAGCGAGACCTTCGCGCCCTTCAGCCCGGTCGGTGCGGACATGCGGATGCCGCTCGGCAGCTTCTCGACGATCGCGCCGAAGTTGCGCAGGACCTCGAGGTGGTAGTCGATCGGCCGGTCGCCGATGCGGCAGCCGCCGAGGTCGGGGATGAACGCCTCGCCGAGTCGGTGCAGCAGCGGACCGCAGAACAGGATCGGGATCCGGCTCGAGCCCGCGTGCGCGTCGATGTCGGCCATGTGCGCCGACTCGACCGCCGACGGGTCGAGGATGAGCTCGTCGGGCTCGGCGCCCTCGGTGACGGTCACCCCGTGCACCTCGAGGAGGCCGCGCACGATGCGCACGTCGCTGATGTTCGGGACGTCCTTCAGGACGCTCGGCGTGTCGCCGAGGATCGCCGCGACCATCGCCTTCGTGACGAGGTTCTTGGCCCCCTTCAGCTCGATCCGACCACGAAGCGGCTTGCCCCCGTTGATCGTGATGCGATCGACCTGGAGGCCGACCGCCGTGCCGTGCTGCTTCGCGTCATCCACGAGTGTGTTCACTCAGTTCCCTGTCTCTGCCGGCTCCCTGATGGGGAGCGTCGTCGGCCGCCATCCCGCCCGAGTCGCCTCGAAGTCGGAGATGGCCTGCTCGTCCCGGAGGGTGAGCCCGATGTCGTCGAGCCCCTCGAGCAGCCTCCACCGAGTGTAGTCATCGATATCGAAGGCGACTGTGAGGCTCCCGATGCTCACCGTACGCTCAACCAGATCGACGGTCGCCGCTATTCCCGGCTGGGCCTCGATGGCCTCCCACAGCCGCTCGATGTCCTCGTAGGCCACCTGGGCCGCGAGCAGCCCCTGCTTCCCCGAGTTGCCGCGGAAGATGTCGCCGAAGCGGCTCGAGACGACCACCTTGAAGCCGTAGTCGCGGAGCGCCCACACGGCGTGCTCACGGCTCGAGCCCGTGCCGAAGTCGGGACCGGCGATCAGGATCTCGGCGCCCGCGAAGGCCGGCCGGTTGAGCACGAATTCCGGGTCCTGCCGCCACGCGGAGAACAGGGCGTCCTCGAACCCGGTCTTGGTCACGCGCTTCAGGAACACGGCCGGGATGATCTGGTCGGTGTCGACGTTCGAGCGGCGGAGCGGGACGGCGACGCCGGTGACGGTGCTGAACTTCTCCATGGTCACTTGCCGCCCTTCGCGCCCGCGCCGACCGGTTCGGCGGCGGAATCCTGTTCGAGGTCCCACGGGCTCGACAGCGTGCCCCGCACCGCGGTGGCCGCCGCGACGAGCGGCGAGACCAGGTGGGTGCGGCCGCCCTTGCCCTGGCGGCCCTCGAAGTTGCGGTTCGACGTCGACGCGCAGCGCTCGCCCGGGGCGAGCTGGTCGGGGTTCATGCCGAGGCACATCGAGCAGCCCGCGAAGCGCCACTCGGCGCCGAACGCCTCGAACACCTTGTCGAGCCCCTCGGCCTCGGCCTCGAGCCGCACGCGCGCCGAGCCGGGCACGACCATGACGCGCACGCCCTCGGCCTTGGTGCGGCCCTCGATGATCGACGCGAACGCGCGGAGGTCCTCGATGCGGCTGTTCGTGCACGAGCCCATGAAGACCGCGTCGACCGGGATCTGCTTCAGCGGCGTGCCCGGCTCGAGGTCCATGTACTCGAGCGCGCGCTCCGCGGCGGCCCGCTCGTGCTGGTCCTCGATCGCGGCCGGGTCGGGCACGGACTCGCTGAGCGAGACGCCCTGCCCGGGGTTCGTTCCCCAGGTGACGAAGGGCTCGAGCTCATCGGCGTCGATGAACACCTCGGCGTCGAAGACCGCGCCCCCGTCGGTCGGCAGCGTCTTCCAGTACTCGACCGCCGCGTCCCAGTCCTCGCCCTGCGGCGCGTGCGCGCGGCCCTTCAGGTACTCGAACGTGGTCTCGTCGGGCGCGACCATGCCGGCTCGGGCACCCGCCTCGATGGACATGTTGCAGATCGTCATGCGGCCGTCCATGGACAGCGCGCGGATGGCGCTGCCGCGGTACTCGAGCACGTAGCCCTGGCCGCCGCCCGTGCCGATCTTCGCGATCACCGCGAGGATGACGTCCTTCGCCGTGACGCCGGGCCGGAGCGTGCCCTCGACCGTGATCGCCATGGTCTTGAACGGCTTCAGCGGGAGCGTCTGGGTGGCGAGGACGTGCTCGACCTCGCTGGTGCCGATGCCGAACGCCATCGCGCCGAAGGCGCCGTGCGTCGAGGTGTGGCTGTCGCCGCAGACGACCGTGATGCCGGGCTGGGTCAGCCCGAGCTGCGGGCCCACGACGTGGACGATGCCCTGCTCCTTGTCGCCCAGCGAGTGCAGGCGGATGCCGAACTCCGCGGCGTTGCGGCGCAGCGTCTCGATCTGCGTGCGACTCGTCGGGTCGGCGATCGGCTTGTCGATGTCGAGCGTCGGGGTGTTGTGGTCCTCGGTCGCGATCGTGAGGTCGGGGCGGCGGACGGGGCGACCGGCCATGCGGAGCCCGTCGAACGCCTGGGGGCTCGTCACCTCGTGCACGAGGTGGAGGTCGATGTAGATGAGGTCGGGCGTGCCGGCCTCGCCCTTGGCGACCAGGTGGGCGTCCCACACCTTCTCGGCCAGGGTGCGCGGACGTGCCGGGTTCGAGGTGCTGTCGTTCATGCGGTTCGTCTTCCTTCGGGAGAGTGGTCGGCCGTCGACGGACTCCGCGGCGGGGAAGGCCTCAGAACCGGGCCCCGCCGCGGCACGGAAGGAGAAGTCGCCGAGCACGCATGCCGACAGATTACACCGAGTCGGCGGGGGCCCGTTCCACGAGGAAGGCGACGTCGCCGAGCAGGATGACCGCGTCGAGCGGCACCTCGGCGGGCACCCCCGACTCGAGGTCGGCGGGCTCCGACCCCTCCGGCCAGACGCGCACGCCGTTCGTGGAGTCGAGGTCTGTCACGATGAGCCGGTCGTCCCGCACCTCGAGGAGGGCGTGCGTCTTCGACATCGAACGGGTGTGGTCGGGGATCGCCACGACCGTCGCGCCCTGGAGCCAGGCCGGCGGCTTCGGGTCGCGGCCGGCCACCACGCGATCGGGGACGGAGAACTCGATCCCGTCGGCGCTCCGAAGGTGCCACGGGCCCGTCGCGGCGGGCGGATCGGGCGGGTCGGCCGCGTTCGGTGCCGCACCTCGCTCCGAGGCCGGCGCGGGGG
>NZ_SDPL01000126.1 GCF_004135055.1 Agromyces binzhouensis
GCGCTGCGGCGCGCCTGCCCGGTCTGCATGCTCGTGCACGAGACGCAGCGCAGCCGCGGCGAGCTCCTCGGCCGGGTGGCTCCCGCGCAGCGACGTCGCCTGGCCGCCGAGACGCGGATCGGCGCCGAGTACGACTGGAACTGCGCCCGCGGCCACGACCGCTATCGCGCGAGCGTGATGGAGGTGCTGACCGGCACCGGCTGCGCGAAGTGCCGTGCGAACGCCGCCGCGCCCGGTGCGGCTCGCGAGGCGGGCATGCCCTTCATGAAGCACGGCCTCCGGGTCGGCACGTCGATGACGGAGCAGCGGCTCAGGGTGCTGCTCGGCGAGCGGATCCGGCTCCACCATCGCGCCAACGCGGTGCGGACCGCGCGGATGTTCCACGGCCGCCAGGAGGTCTGGCCCGACATCCTCGTGGCCGAGCTGCGCGTCGCGATCGAGTACGACGATCCGGGGCGCTCGGGGCGCGCGCACCGGGGGTTGAAGGAGGGCTCCGACGTCGAGAAGGACGAGGCGCTTCGCGAGGTCGGGTGGGAGGTCATCCGCATCCGCGGCGGCGGCCTGGCGCCGCTCGGGCCGTACAGCATCCCCTGCCGTGGCATCACCGGGGCGGTCGCCGACGAGGTCGTGCGGCTCCTGCGCGCGATCCGCGGTGACGAAGCGGTCGACGCCCTGCTCGTCAGGCCCGCAGCCGCCTTGTGAGGCTGGCGCGCCGGCGATCCCCGCCGCGAGGGTGAGAACCGTCTTCGCTTGACCGAGGCGGAGGCATCGTCGGCTCGATCGCGCTTGACACGGGTAATGATGCTAGTAACATTAGCACCAAAGCCTAGGTGTCCTGATGACCACCACGACCCCGCTCCCAGCGCCGCCATCGACTTCGTCCGAGCCGAACGATTCCGAACTGCGCGCGCCGACGGCTCGCGCCGCCGTCGACGAGTCCTCGACTCGCGCACCGGTCGAGGTGCTGATCGAGGAGGCGAGGCATCGTGCGCGACGCCGCCGGCAGGTCATCGGCACGGTCGCGATCGTGGCAGTCGCCGCCGCGGCGATCGCCCTCACGGTGACGCTCGGTGGGCCCGGACCCTCGGACGATCAGGGCGCGGCACTCGGCGGCCCAGTCAGCGAGACGACACTCGGGATCTTCGAGCCGATGCGCGGTCGCATCGTCTGGGCCGCAGGCCATGAGCTGCGTGCCGTCGACCCCGCCGATCCGACGGACATCGAACGGGTGGCGCTCCCCGACGACCTGGACCCCAAGGCGATGGTGTCCGGCTGGTCGGCCGACGGGACCCGCCTCGCCCTCACCTCAGAGGACGCCGGGAAGCTCTACGTCCTCGACGCCCGAGGCGCGGTCGCCTTGGCCGGCGAGACCGGATGCTGCCTCTTCGTGAGCGATCCCTGGCTCGCGCCCGATGGCTCCACCGTCGCCGAGTTCGTCGCGCCGGGTCGGCTGCAGCTCCGCGACGTCAGCGGGCTCACGGAACCGCGCCAGGTCGATGTCGATCCGGCGTTCGGACGCGAGGACGGCCCGCCCGTCATCGCGGAGGCGTGGTCGCCCGACGGAACCCGGATCGCGCTGCGCGTGTACGAGGACCAAGTGACGTGGACCCGGCCGTCGATCTTCGTCCTCGACCTCGTCACGGGCACCACTCGAGAACTGCGCATCCCCGAGATCGACTTCATCAGGCACATGACCTGGTCCCCGGACGGGACGCGACTCCTCGTCGTCGCGGGCTCGTACCGACAGCTGAACGGGGTGCACCTGATCGTCCCCCCGGTCAGCCCGCAGGAGACGAGCCTCTACGTCATCGATGCCGCGGTCGACGCATCCGGTCCGGTCCAGTCGCCCGAGCCCATCGCCTCGGGCCACTTCATCGTGGCGACCTGGGCACCCGACGGCGAGCAGATCGCGGCCATCGACTACGGCGCGCCGGCCGGACCGGGCGGGCACGGCATCGTCATCATGAACCAGGACGGGTCCGGCGCGGATCTGATCATCCCGAGCACGGGCACGAGGGGGTGGACCGGGCTCGCGTGGCATCCGATTCCGAGCACGCCGCGATAGCCGTGGCGGTGGCAGCCCTCGAGCCGCCCGCGTTGGCGGACGATCACCAGAGTTCGGCGATGAGCTCGGTCACTTCGTCGACGCGGTACCCGTGCCGCCGGGCGGAATCGATCAGTTCCCGCGCCTGCTCGACGACGACGCCGCGAGCCGGCGTCGCGGCGACCGAGATGCCCCGCCCGCGGCGGAACTCGAGCAGGCCTTCGTCGCGCAGCAGTCGGAGGGCGCGGAGCACCGTGTTCGTGTTCACCCCGATCACCGCCGCCAGGTCACGTGCCGGAGGCAGCCGGTCGCCGGGCGCGGCCTCGCCCGCCGCGATCGCTCGACGGATCTCCGCCGCGACCTGCTCGTAGAGATCGGTCCCGGCGGCTCGATCGAGCTTGACAGGAGTAATGATGCTAGTAACTTTAGCACCAAAGCACAGGTGTCCTGATGACCACCACGACCCCGCTCCCAGCGCCGCCATCGACTTCGTCCGAGCCGAATGACTCCGAACTGCGCGCGCCGGGATCCCTCGCCATTGTGGACGAGTCCTCGACGCGCGCACCGGTCGAGGTGCTGATCGAGGAGGCGAGGCATCGCGCACGACGCCGCCGACAGGTCATCGGCACGGTCGCGATCGTGGCCGTCGCCGCCACGGCGATCGCCCTCACGGTGACGCTCGGTGGGCCCGGACCCTCGGACGATCAGGGCGCGGCACTCGGCGGCCCAGTCAGCGAGGCGACACTCGGGATCTTCGAGCCGATGCGCGGTCGCATCGTCTGGGCCGCAGACCATGAGCTGCGCGCCGTCGACCCCGCCGATCCGACGGACATCGAACGGGTGGCGCTCCCCGATGACCTGGACCCCAAGGCGATGGTGTCCGGCTGGTCGGCCGACGGAACCCGACTCGCCCTCACCTCCGAGGACGCCGGGGAGCTCTACGTCCTCGACGCCCGAGGCAGGCTGACCGCAGCCGGATCGACACAGGGATGCTGCAGGTTCGTCTCCGCCGCCTGGCTCTCCCCGGACGGCAGGTCCGCCTTCGAGTTCGTCGCGCCGGGTCGCCTCCAGCTCCGCGATGTCGGCGGTCTCACGGAACCGCGCGTGATCGCGGTCGATCCGGCGCTCGGGGCCGCGGAGGGTCCGTCAGCGCCGACACACGCGTGGTCGCCCGACGGGTCCAGCATCGCGATCGTCGTGGCCGACGACGTCTACACGGAACCTCAGCCATCGTCCGTCCACGTCGTCGATCTCGTGACGGGCGTGAACCGAGCTGTGCTCGGCCCGGAACTTGGCCTCATCAGGCACCTCACGTGGTCGCCGAGCGGCGGTCAGCTCCTCGTCGTCGCCGGACCGTGGTTCGAGGTGACGGGGGCAGCGATGGTGAATCCGCACCTCGGTCCGTTGAAGATGGGCCTCTACCTGGTCGACACCGATCCCGGCCCGGTCGGGCCCGCGCCGGCCCCCGAGCCCATCGCCTCGGGCCACTTCATCGCGGCCACGTGGTCCCCCGACGGCGCACGCATCGCCGCCATCGACCACGCCACGCCGGGCGTCCACAGCCTCGTCACCATGAACCGGGACGGCTCGGGCGCACGGCGGATCGTCCCGGACCTCGGCACCCGCGACTGGACCGGACTGGCGTGGCACCCGACGCCGAGCGAGCCGCGATAGCTCCATCGCCCCGCTCGTTCAGCCTGCTTCCGATGCGCGTGCGATGCCCTGCGACCGCGCGATCGCCGCAGCCTCGGTGCGACTCGCGGCGCCGAGCTTCCGCAGGATCGCCGACACGTGCACCGACACGGTCTTCGTGCTGATGAACAGCCGCTCGCCGATCTGCCGGTTGGAGAGGCCGTCAGCGACGAGCTCGAGCACCTGTCGCTCGCGGGCGGTCAACTCGTCGCCACCGCCCGCGCGATCCCCGGTGAGCCGACCGCGTGCGGCGACCTCGTGCGCCATCCGCTCGACGAGGTGCGCGCCGACCTCCGCCGCAGCCGCACGAGCGGCGTCGAGGCTCAGTTCGGCCGCCGCACGGTCGCCGGACTCGAGCTCCGCCACCGCTCGCTGCACGAGCGCGTAGCCGGCGAGGTGGCGCCATCCCCGTCCCGAACCGAGCAACTCGGCTGCCCGACCGAACCTCGTCGCACGCTCGGCGGGATCGTCCGCGATCTCGGCCTCGCAGAGCTCACGCCACGCCTCGCCTGGCTCCCACGCCTCGAACTCGCCGATCGCCGAGCGGATCGCCGCCGTCGTCCTCGAAGGCTCCAGTCCGCGACGCCGCATGGCGGCGTGCGCGCGGGCGGCGAAGGCCAGCAGCCGCATCCGGTCGGTGGGGCGCTCAGTCCGGCCGTCCCACAGCAGCGGCTCGACCGCCGCCCAGGCCTGCTCGGGTTCATCGAGCGCGAGATGGAGCTCGCACTGGTCGCGAGCCCAGCCGAACTCGATCTGGCGGTCGATTCGGGCCAGTTCCGCGTGGCGCTCACGGATCTGGGCCACGAACTCGCGGGCGTCGTCGAGGGCGTCGGACCAGATCATCGGCTCGAGCTTCAGGTCCTCGAGGCCGAGGCGGAACACGAGCGGCGTCTCGTAGCGCAGGGCCCGGTCGACCAGGGTCCGCGCGCGATCCCAGTCGCCGAGCGCGATGAGCGGCTCGATCGCGTTGGTCGCGAGGATGGCTCCGACGTTCCCCTCCTCGCCGCGGCGACGCGCCTCGTCGAGCGCCTCCTGTGCGACCTCGAGCGCGTCGTGGTAGCGACCGAGCTTGATCAGCGTGTCCGACCGGTTGATCGCAAGGCGCACCCGGGCATCCCAGTCTTCTCCGGCGTACTCGCGCGCCCGCTCGAAGAGCTCGAGGGCGCGGGCGACCTCCTCCGGCCCGACGTCGTCGAGGTCGGCCATGGTCGTCGCCGCGATGTTGGCGGCGATCGAAGCGGCGCGCCGCCCGTCCTCGCCGGCCGCGAGTCCGTCCGCGACGGCGAGCATGCCCTGGTCGATCGCCTCGCGGAGGTCGCCGGCCAGCATCCGTCGAGCGGCGAGCTCGGAGCGCACGCGGGCCCGGACGGCCAGGGCCCGGGCGTCCTCGCGGTCGGCCACGAGTCCGAGCGCCTCGAGGAGCACGTCGGCGGCGCCCGGCATCCCCATCAGGCCCATGCCGAGCGCCTTCTCGAACATCAGGTCCGCCCGTTCGACGGGATCTCCCGGATCCGCCAGCGAGATCCGGAGGTCGGCCAGGGCGACGGAGCGCTCCATGTCCCCTGCGCGACGATGTGCCCGCGCGGTCCGGCCCGCCATCCCGGCGCGGTCGACGCCCGCGCGGTCCTCGGGTCGGTCGACGAGTTCCCACAGGTCGAGGCACCGCTCCCCCATGGCGGCCGCCGTCGTGAGCGCGTAGCTCGCCGACGCCTCCTGCATCGCGGCGACCGCCGCATCGAACGCCTCCGGGAAGCGGCGCGCGGCCAGCCAGTGCGTCGACACCTCGACGGAGAGGCCCGGACGAGCAGCGCCCGCCTCCAGTACGCGGGCGTACGTCGCGTGATGACGCGCCCGCTCGCCGGGAAGCAGTTCGGCCTCGACGACCTCGCGCACGAGCGCGTGCCGGAACGCGTAGCCCGAGTCGTCGGCGACGACGAGACCCACCTCGACGGCCTCGCGCATGGCGGCGTCCAGGTCGATCGGGTCACCGCCGTACACCTCCTCGAGCAGGTCGTGCTCGGCGCGCGCGCCGCCGACGGCCATGAGTCGCAGGACGGCGCGCGTGGGGCCGGAGGCGCGCTCGTAGCGCGCGGCGAGCAGGTCGCTCAGCCGTCGCGGGAGCGCACCGTCCGTGCCCGCCCCGAGCAGTTCCTCGACGAAGAACGGCACGCCGCCGCTGCGTTCGAAGAGCTCCTCGGCATCCGATGCGGCCGCCGACGTCGCGACCATCCGCGACACCTCGTCGCGGGACAGTCGCGGCAGCTCGAGCTCCGAGACCGAGCGGAGCCGCTCGAGCTCGGCGAGGTCCTCCCTGAGTCGATGGCGTCGTGGCAGTTCCGCGGTTCGTGCGGTCATGACGAGCATGACCCTGCCGTCGTGGAGCATGCGCGCGAAGTACCGCAGCAACTGCATGGTCGGTGCATCCGCCCAGTGCACGTCCTCGACGACGACCACGACGGGTTCCACGTCCGAGACGCGCTCGACCATCCGGGTGAACTCGTCGTGCAGCCGCCCGACGCGCAGGTCCGCCTCCGGCGCGCCCCCGCCGATCTCCGAGGGGAGCAGCGGCGCGAGCGTGTCGAGCGCCGTGCCGGCGGCGGTGCGCACGGCGTCCGCTCCGGCGAGGTCGACGATCGAGCGCATCACCGCGCGGATCGGGATGAACGGCGCCCCGTCGTCACCGAGCTCGACGCACTGCCCGCGCGCCACCAGCGCGTCGCCGCCGACGACGCGGAGGAACTCCTCGACCAGCCGCGTCTTGCCGATGCCGGCCTCACCGCCGATCACGACGACGGATGGATCGCCATCGCGGGAGCGCACGTACGCCGCCCGGAGCGCGTGCATCTCGGGCTCGCGTCCGATCATGGCTGCCGTGGGGACGCCACTCATCGGAGTCATTGTCCCACCGGGCGCCGCGATCCGTCCGTGCCCCGCGCGGGGGTGATCGGTCGGCCGGCCGCGGTCGGCGGCCTAGTGTGGGACGCATGTCCCACTCCCCCGCGGTCCGTCCCGGCGCCCCCGAGCGGCTCGCGCGCATGATCAGGCTCGAGACGGTCTCCGCCGAACTCGACCGGCGCGGCCTCGCCGACTTCGATCGCTTCCGCGACCTGCTGGCCGAGCTGTACCCGCTCGTCCACGAGCACCTCTCGTTCGAGCGCGTGACCGACCTCGGGCTGCTCTACCGATGGCGGGGTCGGGGCGACGGCGACCCCGTCGTGCTGATGGCGCACTTCGATGTCGTCCCGGCGGACGCGGACGACGGATGGACGTTCCCACCCTTCGACGGGCGCATCCACGACGGGTCGGTGTGGGGTCGGGGCAGCCTCGACGACAAGGGCCCGCTGCTGGTCCTGCTCGAGGCCGTCGAGAACCTGCTCGCGGAGGGCTTCGTCCCGGCTCGCGACGTGTACCTCTCGTTCGGCGGCAACGAGGAATCGTACGGCGACGCCGCGATCGCCGCAGCCGCGCTGCTCGAGCGGCGCGGCGTCATCCCCTGGCTCGTGCTCGACGAGGGCGGTGCCGTCGTCGATGCGCCGCTGCCGTTCCTGAAGGTGCCGGCGGCGATGGTCGGCGTCGGCGAGAAGGGCGTGATGACCGTCCGGCTCCGCGCACGCGGGGAGGGCGGCCATGCCTCGGCACCGCCGCGGCTCACGGCGGCTGCGCGCGT
>NZ_SDPL01000127.1 GCF_004135055.1 Agromyces binzhouensis
TGGGCCGTGACGCACTGAGCCGGGCCGCCCGGGGCCTCGCGCCTCGAGCGGTCGCGCCGCCGTGCGTGCGTGTCGTGGCAGCGCGACGCCCGCGCGGGACGACACTGGTCCCGTGCCGATCATCGACAACGCGGTGTACCGCGACGGGCAGCGCGTCGCGACGCCGGCGTCGCTCGAGGAGACCTTCGAGACCCGCGAGCGCCACGGCGGATTCGCCTGGATCGGCCTGTACCGGCCGACCGATGCCGAGCTCGACGCCGTCGCCGCGGAGTTCGGGCTGCATCACCTCGCGGTCGAGGACGCCCGGAAGGGGCACCAGCGGCCGAAGCTCGAGCGGTACGGCCAGACGCTCTTCGCGGTGCTGAGGCCCGCGCGCTACCTCGACGACGTCGAGGAGGTGGAGTTCGGCGAACTCCACGTGTTCGTCGGGCCCGGGTTCGCCGTCACGATCCGGCACGCCGAGTCGCCCGACCTGGCGCGGGTGCGGCGGCGCCTCGAAGGCGCTCCCGAGCTGCTGGCCCGCGGCCCCGAGGCAGTGCTCTACGCGGTGATCGACGAGGTCGTCGACGAGTACGCGCCGGTCGTCGCCGGGCTCGAGAACGACATCGACGAGATCGAGCAGCAGCTGTTCGACGGCGATCCCGCGGTGACGCGTCGCATCTACGACCTCGCCGCGGAGGTGATGGACTTCCAGCGCGCGACGAAGCCCATCGGGGGCATGCTCCAGGCGCTCGAACGCGGCTTCGAGAAGTACGACGTCGACCTCGAACTGCAGCGCTACCTGCGCGACGCCGACGACCACGTGCTCCGGATCGTCGACCGCGGCGAGTCCTTCCGCCAACTCCTGCAGAACGCGCTCGCGGTGCACTCGACGCTCGTCACGCAGCGCCAGAACGACGAGATGCAGCGCCTCACCGAGACGAGCCTCCGGCAGAGCGAGGAGGTGAAGAGGATCTCCAGCTGGGCCGCGATCATCTTCGCCCCGACGCTCATCGCCTCGGTCTACGGCATGAACTTCCGGTACATGCCCGAGCTGGACGAGCCGCTCGGGTACCCGCTCACGCTCCTGGCCATGGTGGCCTTCGCGGTGGCGCTCTACGCGATCTTCAAGCGCCGCAACTGGATGTAGGCGTAGCGTGGCCGCATGACCGAGATCACCGACGATCTGCCCGCCCGACTCCTCCACGAGGAGCACGCCGGATGGCGTGCCATCCTCGACGGCCACGGCGGCGAGCACTACGCCCGCGCGATGACCCGTGACGCGGTCATGATCGTCGAGGGGGCGTTCCTCGGGCGCGACGACGTGATCGCCGCCTTCCGCAGCTCGCCGCCGTGGGACGCCTACGAGATCCACGAGCCCGCGATCGTCCGACTCGGCGACCGGGCCGGGATCCTCGCCTACCGCGCGGTCGCGCGGCGCGGCGACGACGTGGCCGACCTCAGGATGTCGACCACCTACCTCTACGCCGACGGCGCGTGGCACGTGGCCGCGCACCAGCAGACGCCGGCCTAGCGCGCCCCCTCGGGGCGCTCCCGCAGTGCGCCGCTCGGCGCGGGGCCGGGCAACGCCGTGGAGGTCGATCCTCAGTGTTCCCCGGCGAGTTCCGGGGTGTCGGCGATGAGCGCGCCGGCCTCGCGCCAGGAGAGCCCGGCCGTGCCCAGCGCGGCGAGCATGACCAGACGGCGGCCCTCCGGATCGGTCAGGTCGGCGCGCGCGGCCTCGGCGAGCACGGCGAGGGCCGACTCCTGGATGAGCCGCGCGAGGACGGCCTGGGGGATGTCGTCGCGCACGGTGCCGTCGGCGACGCCGCGGGCGACGAACACGGTGAGGCGCCGGCGCACGGGGTCGAGCGACGAGGCGGCGCGCTCGACGTAGGGCTGGCGGAGGGCGACCTGCGCGAGGAGGCGCACGTGGTCGACGGCGTCCCACAGGCGCGCGCAGAGGAGTGCGATCGCGACGGGCGCGTCGGCGTGGTCGGTGGTGGATGCCGCGGCGACGAGCCGCTCGGCCCCTCGCTCGATCAGTGCGACGATGAGCTCGTCGCGGCCGGAGAAGTGGCCGTAGAGTGCGCGGCGGCTCAGGCCGGCGGCCGCCGCGACGGCCTCGAGCGACGCATCGGGTTCGGTCGCGAGGATCACCACGGCGGCGTTCAGGAGGGCTTCGCGGTTCTGCGCCGCGTCCCGACGGCGAGAGCGGCGGCCCGCGTCGGTGTCGGACGGCATCCGGCCAGTCTATGGAGAACATGCACATCGATGTGCAAGTTATCGCGAACGCGCAGCGAACGCCCAGCCACGTGCCGCGCGCACCGGCGCGCGCCGCGGCCCGCGGCATCCGTCGTCGACTACTGCAGTGCCGACGTGAGGCGCGCGATGCCGTCGAGGAACGTCGCCGACGCCGGTTCGCGGTTCCACTCCTCGAGCGTCAGCTCGCGCCCGAGCTCCCGGTAGCGCGCCTCGACCTCGCGCATGTCGGCCACGAACGACGCCCCGCGGACGAGCATCGTGACCTCGAAGTTCAGCGCGAACGACCGGATGTCCATGTTGCTCGAGCCGATCACGGCGACGTCGTCGTCGATCGAGACGTGCTTCGCGTGCAGGATGAACGGGCCGGGGTACAGCCAGATCCGCACGCCGGCGGTCAGCAGGGCGCGGTAGTACGAGCGCTGGGCGTGCCACACCCCGCCCTGGTCGCCGATCTCCGACACGAACAGCTGCACGTCGAGCCCGCGCAGCTTCGCCGACGTGATCGCGTAGACCATCGCCTCGTCCGGCACGAAGTACGGGCTCGTGATGATGACCCGCTCCTGCGCCGAGTTCACCAGGGTGAGGAACTGCCGCAGGTTGTTCTCGCTCTCGAACGCCGGACCGCTCGGCACGACCTGGCAGTCCAACGCGTCGGCCGAGGTGTCGACCTGCAGCTCCTCGACCGGCGTGTTCGCCTCGGCTCCGAGCACCTCGCCCGTCTCCGCGTACCAGTCGGAGCGGAACACCGCGTTGAGCTCGACCACGGCGGGTCCGGTGACCCTCGCCACGAGCTCCTGCCACTTCAGGCCGCGCTTGAGGTTCTTGGGCGAGTCGTAGCTCCGGTCGATGAGGTTCTGGGATCCCATGTGCCCGACCACGCCGTCGACGACGACGATCTTGCGGTGGTTGCGCAGGTCGGGCCGCTGCCACTCGCCCTTGAACGGCCGCACCGGCAGCAGGTAGTGCCACTCGACGCCGATCCGGTCGAGCTCCTCGATGGTGGCCTTGTGCAGGGGGACCTTCGACGAGGCGATGTGGTCCATGAGCAGCCGGACGCGGACGCCACGGCGGACCGCGTCCTCCATCGCCGCGAAGAAGCCCCGCGTCGTGTCGTCGAACGCGACGATGAAGAACTCCACGTGCACGAAGCGCGACGCGGTGGCGATGTCGGCCGCCATCGCGTCGACCGAGCCCTGGTAGTCGTCGATCAGGGTCGCACGATTGCCGGATGTCGCGGGCAGGCCGGTCAGCCGGGTGTTCTGCGCGACCGTCGAGTCGAACCACGCCGGCCACGCCTCGTGATCGGCGACGAGGTCGAGGTCGGCCGTCCGTTCGGCGATCATCCGGTCGGCCTCCTGCTGCCGCGCCATCCGCTGCTTCGGCAACCGGATGTTGCCGATGAGCAGGTACAGCAGGATCCCGACGAACGGGATCAGGAAGATGGCGAGCAGCCACGCCATCGCGGCGGTCGGCTTCCGGTCCCTGGGGATGATGATGAGCGCCGCGATGCGGATCACCCAGTCGAGGAGGACCACGAGGCCGCCGACGACCGCGGCCCACTCGCCGCCGCTCATGCCCGAACGTCCCGACGGTCGATACGGTCGTGCATCGCAGCCTCCCCGAGCGGTCGCGAGGCGCGCAGCGTCACGCGGCGCGCGGATGTCGCCGAGTATGGCACCGACTGCGTCGTGCGCGCGAGAGGCGGCCCAGTCGGGCGGCACCGGGTCGGATGCCGCGTTCCGGCCGGTGACACCCGGAACGCGCGCGTGTCAGTCGGTGCCGAGGTCGAACGCGGCGGCCTCGTTCGCGGCATCCGTCGCCGCGTCGAGCGCGGTCTCGGCCTCGCCGGCGAGGATCTCGGACGCCCGGCCCGCGGCGATCTCGCCCACGAGCTGCGCGGTCGCACCGCCGACGATGCCGAGCGTCGCGTACTGCTCGAGGCGCGCACGCGAATCGGCGATGTCGAGGTTGCGCATGGTGAGCTGGCCGATGCGGTCCTCGGGGCCGAACGCCTGGTCGCCGACGCGCTCCATCGAGAGCTTGTCGGGGTGGTAGCTGAGCGCGGGACCCTGGGTGTTCAGGATCGTGTAGTCGTCGCCGCGGCGGAGGCGCAGCGTGACCTCGCCGGTCACGGCCGAGCCGACCCAGCGCTGGATCGACTCGCGCAGCATGAGCGACTGGGGGTCGAGCCAGCGGCCCTCGTACATGAGGCGGCCGAGGCGGCGCCCCTCCTGGTGGTAGTTGGCGATCGTGTCCTCGTTGTGGATCGCGTTGAGGAGCCGCTCGTAGGTGATGTGCAGCAGGGCCATGCCGGGCGCCTCGTAGATGCCGCGCGACTTCGCCTCGATGATGCGGTTCTCGATCTGGTCGCTCATGCCGAGCCCGTGGCGCCCGCCGATGCGGTTCGCCTCGAGCACGAGCTCGACCGGGTCGTCGAACTCGACGCCGTTCAGCGCGACCGGGCGTCCCTGGTCGTACCGGACCGTGACGTCCTCGCCCTCGATCGCGACCGACTCGTCCCAGAAGCGCACGCCCATGATCGGCTCGACGATCGTGACGCCGGCGTCGAGCTCCTCGAGCTTCTTGGCCTCGTGCGTGGCGCCCCAGATGTTGGCATCCGTCGAATAGGCCTTCTCGACCGACGCGCGGTAGGGCAGGTCGCGGGCCTGCATCCACTCGCTCATCTCCGTGCGCCCGCCGAGCTCGGTGACGAACGCGCTGTCAAGCCAGGGCTTGTAGATGCGCAGCCGGGGGTTGGCCATGAGGCCGTAGCGGTAGAACCGCTCGATGTCGTTGCCCTTGTAGGTGGAGCCGTCGCCCCAGATGTCGACGCCGTCCTCCATCATGGCGCGCACGAGCATCGTGCCCGTGACCGCGCGGCCGAGCGGCGTCGTGTTGAAGTACGTCTTGCCGCCCGAGCGGATGTGGAAGGCGCCGCACTGCAGGGCGACGAGGCCCTCCTCGACGAGCGCGGTCTTCACGTCGACGAGTCGGCTGATCTCGGCGCCGTACTCGACCGCGCGGCCGGGGACGGCCTCGACGTCGGGCTCGTCGGGCTGGCCGAGGTCGGCGGTGTAGGTGCACGGAACCGCACCCTTCTCGCGCATCCAGGCGACCGCCACGGAGGTGTCGAGACCCCCGGAGAAGGCGATGCCGACGCGCTCGCCGACGGGAAGGCTCGAGAGGACTTTCGACATGCCGACAAGCCTACTTGCGCGCATGCGCGCGAGACGACGCGCCGAGGGGAAGGGCTATCCCCCGGACGGGGGACACGCCGATAGGCTCGCCCGAACCGGCCGCGCGGCCCTACACCGACGCCGCCGATCGTCGCATCCACTGGACACGCCGGTCCGACGGCCCAAGCTGCCGTCGGTGCACCACTCCACGCACATCGAACGGAGACAGGATGAGGAACCACAAGGTGATCGGCGCGGCATCCGCCGTCGCCCTGGCCGTGGGCCTGGTCGGGACGGCAGCCGCCGTGCCCGCCGCCGCGGCCGGCCCGGAGAGCACCTACCTCGTGCTCGCGCCGCAGGGCGCGAACACGAAGGCCGCCGCCAAGCGCGTCGCGGCGGCCGGCGGCACCGTCGTCGCCAGCTACGACCAGATCGGCGTGCTCGTGGCGTCGTCGACGAACACGGCGTTCGAGACCTCGGTCGTCGGCGCGGGCGTGCAGTCCGTCGCCTCGACCGACGGGCTCGGGACGACGCTGATCGACGACGAGGCGATCGAGGTGCTCGACGAATCGGCGCTCGAGGCGACCGGGGACCCGACCGCGGAACCCTACTGGAGCTACCAGTGGGACATGGAGCAGATCGACGTCCCCGAGGCGCACGCGGTGACCACGGGCGACCCGTCGGTCGTCGTCGGCGTGCTCGACTCGGGCATCGACTACACGCACCCCGACCTCGCATCGCAGGTCGCGTACGACCAGAGCGCCTCGTGCCTGGGCGGCGTCGTCGACACCGACCCGGCCGCGTGGCGGAACACCACGTCGTCGCACGGCACGCACGTCGCGGGCACGATCGCGGCGGCGATCAACGGCGTCGGCATCGCGGGCGTCGCGCCCGGCGTGAAGGTCGCCTCGGTCAAGGTCGTGAACGACGACGGCTACATCTACCCCGAGGCCGCGATCTGCGCCTACCTCTGGGCCGCGGACCACGGCATGCCGATCACGAACAACAGCTACTACATCGACCCGTGGGAGTTCAACTGCGTGAACGACCCGCGCCAGCGCCCGGTCTGGCAGGCCGTGCAGCGCGCGCTGAGCTACTCGCAGTCGAAGGGCACGCTCACCGTGGCGTCGGCCGGCAACAGCAACGTCGACCTGCAGCACAAGTTCATCGACGACGGCAGCCCGAACGACGGCAGCGGCGAGGTCGAGACGCGCGAGGTCAACGGCGCGTGCCGCGACCTCCCGGCCGAGGCGCCGGGCGTCGTGACGGTCTCGGCCGTCGGCCCGACCGAGCAGAAGAGCTACTACTCCTCGTACGGCCAGGGCGTCGTCGACGTCACGGCTCCGGGCGGCGACACGCGCTTCCGCACCGGTGGCGCGTCGTCCACCATCACGGACGCCGTGCTCTCGACCGTCCCGGGCGGCTGGGGCTGGTCGCAGGGCACCTCGATGGCCGGGCCGCACGCGGCCGGCGTCGCCGCGCTGGCGATCTCGGCGCACCCCGACATGAAGGTCGGCCAGCTCGCATCGTTCCTCGAGCGCACCGCCACGGCACTCGAGTGCCCGGAGGGCGTCTACGAGCCGCGTCCGGGCTACCCGGCGACGTGCACGGGCGGCGAGCGCAACGGCTTCTACGGAGCCGGCAACGTCAACGCGTTCAACGTCGTCCAGTGACGCGCTGAGCGATCGACCGTGAGGGGTCGGGCCTGCGGGCCCGGCCCCTCTCGCGTGCCCGGGGTCCGCGTTCCGACGAACCGGTGGCGTTGCGGATGCCGCGGCGTAGGCTCGGCCGCATGGACACCGCCGACCGCCACGCCTCCCCGTCGCCGCGCGACGGCTACACGGCCGAGCAGGTCCGCGCGGCCGAGCGCCCGCTGCTCGAGGCGGGCGAGCCCCTCATGCAGCGCGCCGCGGACGCCCTCGCCGACGAGGTCTCGCGCCTGATCGCCGAGACGCACGGCCCCGTGCACAGATCGG
>NZ_SDPL01000128.1 GCF_004135055.1 Agromyces binzhouensis
GCGCCGGTCACGCCGGGCGCACTCGCCGACGGCACGGCCGTGCCGCTGCTCGCGAACCTCGGCTCGGCCGACGGCGCGGCCGGCGCGATCGAACTCGGCGCCGAGGGCGTCGGGCTCTTCCGCACCGAGTTCCTGTTCCTGGACTCCGACCGCGCGCCGAGCGTGAGCGAGCAGCAGGACCAGTACACGCGCATGCTGTCGGCGTTCGCCGGCAAGAAGGTCGTCGTGCGGGTGCTCGACGCCGGCGCGGACAAGCCGCTGTCGTTCCTCAACGACGCCGAGGAGGAGAACCCGGCACTCGGACTCCGCGGCATCCGGGCGCTGCGGCACGCCGAGGTCATCCTGCGCGAGCAGCTCACCGCGCTCGCCGCGGCCGAGGCCGCGACCGACGCCGACCTCTGGGTCATGGCCCCGATGATCGCGACGGTCGATGAGACCCGGTACTTCACGGAGCTCTGCCGTGAGCTGGGACTCAAGACCGCCGGGGTCATGGTCGAGACGCCCTCGGCGGCGCTGATCGCCGACCGGGTGCTCGAGGTCGCCGACTTCGCATCGATCGGCACCAACGACCTCACCCAGTACACGATGGCCGCCGACCGGCTGCTCGGCACGGTCGCGAACCTGCAGGACCCGTGGGCGCCCGCCGTGCTGCGGCTGGTCGCCGAGGTCGGCGCCGCCGGCGGACGGCTCGGCAAGCCCGTCGGGATCTGCGGCGAGGCCGCCGCCGACCCGCTCCTCGCCGTGGTCCTCGTGGGACTCGGCGCCACCACCCTGTCGATGTCCCCATCGGCACTCGCAGACGTCCGCGCCTCCCTCGCGCGGTACACCCGGGAGGATGCCGAGCGCATCGCCCGGGCAGCCCTGGCCGCGGAGGGAGCGGTCGAGGCGAAGCAGGCGGCGAAAGAGGCCGCCGAATCCGCACCCACCCCCACCGGCACGACCGTGCCGTGACCCAGCACTGGAGGCATCATGACGACGACGTCAGCTGAGGCGAAGCGACCGGGGGGAGCCCGGGTCGCCGTCCAGCGATTCGGAACCTTCCTCAGCGGCATGATCATGCCGAACATCGCGGCATTCATCGCCTGGGGCTTCATCACCGCGCTCTTCATCCAGGTCGGGCCGTTCCCGATCCCGGAGATCGGCGGGTTCCCGAGCCCCGACGGCACGGAGAACATCGGCCTCGTCGGCCCGATGATCACCTACCTGCTGCCGCTGCTCATCGCGAACATGGGCGGCCGGATGGTCTACGACACCCGTGGCGGCGTCGTCGGCACCATCGCGACCGTCGGCGTCATCGTCGGCGCGGGCATCCCGATGTTCATCGGCGCCATGATCATGGGCCCGCTCGCGGCCTGGATCATGAAGCAGATCGACCGCCTGTGGGAGGGCAAGATCAAGGCCGGCTTCGAGATGCTGGTCAACAACTTCTCCGCAGGCATCGTCGGCATGCTCCTCGCACTCGTCGGCTTCTATGCGTTCGCGCCCGCCGTCACCGCGGTGAGCAACGGGCTCGAGGCCGCGGTGAACTGGCTGGTGCTGGCGGGACTCCTGCCGCTGGTCTCGATCCTCGTCGAGCCGGGCAAGATCCTGTTCCTCAACAACGCCATCAACCACGGCGTGTTCACGCCGCTCGGCGTTCAGCAGTCCGAGGAGACCGGGAAGTCGATCCTGTTCCTGATCGAGGCCAACCCCGGTCCGGGTCTCGGCATCCTGCTCGCGTTCGCGATCTTCGGCGTCGGCCTCGCACGGGCGAGCGCGCCGGGAGCGATCATCATCCAGTTCCTGGGTGGCATCCACGAGATCTACTTCCCGTACGTGCTGATGAAGCCGCTGCTCATCATCGCGGCAATCGCGGGCGGCATGACCGGCGTGGCGACGAACGTCCTGTTCTCGAGCGGCCTCCGCGCCCCCGCGGCGCCGGGCAGCATCTTCGCGGTGCTCATCCAGACCGCGTCGGACAGCTACGTCGGCGTCATCCTCTCGGTGGTGCTCGCTGCGACCGTGTCGTTCCTGATCTCGGCGATCATCCTCCGGGCGAGCCGCAAGCGCGACCTCGAGAAGGAGAACGCGGGCGATCTCTCGGCGGCGATCGCCCAGACCCAGGCCAACAAGGGCAAGGAGTCGGGCGTGCTCTCGGGCCTCCAGGCCGAGGGCGTCGCGGCCGGCGGCGGCCTCATCGCGGAGGGCGAGCAGGCGGCGTTCGAGCACAAGCCGATCCACTCGATCATCTTCGCCTGCGACGCGGGCATGGGTTCGAGCGCGATGGGCGCGACCGTCCTGAGGAACAAGATCAAGAAGGCGGGCATCGACAGCGTCACGGTCACCAACAAGGCGATCGCGAACCTGAGCGACGACGTCGACCTGGTCATCACCCACCAGGACCTCACCGAGCGGGCGAAGCTCCAGTCGCCGAGCGCCCTGCACGTGTCCGTCGAGAACTTCATGAACTCGCCGAAGTACGACGAGATCGTGAACCTCCTCGAGTCGGAGGGCGTCCGCTGACGACCCCACCCGACGGATGACGCGACGCCCGAGGCGCGGCCCCACCCCCGTGTGGCGGTCGCGGCTCGGGCGGTCGCGTCATCCGGCCCGCGGCTCATGCGCCGCGCACGGGCATCACGACTCCCGACCACGAACCACGAAGCCCTGAGGAAGAAGGAGCCACCCATGACCGACCAGATCCTTTCGCCCGGCGACGTCCGCCTGGCCTCCGGCTCGGCGACCCGCGACGAGGCCATCCGGGCCGCCGGCGCGATCCTCGTCGAGGCGGGCGCGGTGCGTCCCGAGTACATCGACTCGATGCTCGAGCGCGAGGGCAGCGTCTCGACCTACATGGGCAACTGGCTCGCCATCCCGCACGGCACGAACGACGCGAAGGACCAGATCCTCCGCTCCGCGCTCTCCTTCATCCGCTACGACGAACCCATCGACTGGGGCGGCGAGGAGGCGCGGTTCGTGGTCGGCATCGCCGGCATCGGCGACGAGCACCTCGAGATCCTCTCGAAGATCGCGATGATCTTCTCCGACGAGGACGAGGTCGGCAAGCTCCTCGCCGCGGGATCCGCCGACGAGCTCGTCGCGCTCCTCGACGAGGTGAACGACTCGTGAAGGCCGTCCACTTCGGCGCCGGCAACATCGGCCGCGGCTTCATCGGGCTGCTGCTCCACGACGCCGGGTACGAGCTCGTCTTCGCCGACGTGAACGCCGAGCTGATCGATGCGCTCGCGGCATCCGACCACTACACCGTGCACGAGGTCGGAGTCGGTGCGCGCGACCTCGTCGTCGACCGCTACCGGGCGGTCAACAGCCAGACGGATGCCGCGGCCCTTGCCGCCGAGCTCGCCGACGCCGACGTGCTCACCACGGCCGTCGGGCCGAACATCCTGCGCTTCATCGCGCCGCACGTGCTGCAGGCGTTGCGCGACCGCTCGCCCGACGCCCCGCCGCTGGCGGTCATGGCGTGCGAGAACGCGATCGACGCGACCAGCATGCTGCGCGAGGAGACCCGCCACCTCGCCGGACCGGACGAATGGCTCGAGCTCGAGCGGCGCGCGGTCTTCGCGAACACCGCCGTCGATCGCATCGTGCCCGGCCAGCCGGAGGGAGCCGCCCTCGACGTGACCGTCGAGACGTTCTCGGAATGGGCGATCGAGGAGCCGCCGTTCGGCGATGCGCCGCCCGTGATCCCGGGTGCGCACTTCGTCGATCGGCTCGGGCCGTACATCGAGCGGAAGCTGTTCACGGTGAACACGGGGCACGCGTCGACCGCGTACTTCGGGTTCCTCGCCGGACACGAGCGGATCGCCGAGGCCCTCGCCGATGCGTCGGTCGCCGAGCGCGTCGAGCGCGTGCTGCACGAGACGTCCGCCCTGATCGTGGCCAAGCACGGCTTCGGTGCGGGGGAGATGGCCGAGTACCGGGAGGTCATCCTGGGGCGCTTCCGCAACGAGGCGCTCCCGGACACGGTGGAGCGGGTGGGCCGCCAGCCGCTTCGGAAGCTCTCGCGGCGCGAGCGCTTCATCGCGCCCGCCGCCGAGCTGGCCGAGCGAGGGCTCCCGGTCGACGCGCTGCTCGCCGCCGTGGAAGCGGCGCTGGGCTTCGACGTGCCGGCCGACCCGGAGAGCGTGGAGCTCCAGGAGCGACTGGCGACGGATGCCGCGCCGACGTTCGTGCGCGAGGTGTGCGGGATCGAGCCGGGGCATCCGCTCCACGATCGCCTCGTCGAGGTCGTCGAGCGCCGCACCGCAAGCTGACACGCGGCCCGAGTGGCGAATCGCGACCGATTCGCCTATAGTTGATCCTTGGTGTTCTGCACACCTGCTTCGGCATGCCCGATGGGTCCTGCCGGGGTCGTGCATCATCATCGCACGACCGACAACCCAAACTCCAAGCGATAGTGAGGCTATGGCCAAGAAAGACGGCGTCATCGAGATCGAAGGCTCGGTCATCGAGGCACTCCCGAACGCGATGTTCCGGGTGGAGCTGACCAACGGGCACAAGGTGCTCGCCCACATCTCCGGAAAGATGCGCCAGCATTACATCCGCATCCTTCCCGAGGACCGCGTGATCGTGGAGCTGAGCCCGTACGACCTGACCCGCGGCCGCATCGTCTACCGCTACAAGTAAGGGCTGTTCGGAAAGTAACGACCCGCGGCATCCCGCGGGTACGAGGACAGCGAGAAAAAGGAACAACGACTGTGAAGGTCAACCCCAGCGTCAAGCGCATCTGCGACAAGTGCAAGGTCATCCGCCGCCACGGCCGCGTCATGGTGATCTGCGAGAACCCGCGCCACAAGCAGCGCCAGGGCTAGTCCCGCGCCGACGCAACTCGATACCGGCACACCCACGAACCCGCGCTGAGGCGCGGGGGACACCCTCGGACGGAGGCCGAGGCACCGGGAGTGCTCCACACCTCCGACACATCCAACAGGAGAAGCCACCATGGCACGTCTGGCAGGAGTCGACATCCCGCGCGAGAAGCGCGTGGAGATCGCACTGACCTACATCTACGGCGTCGGCCGTACCCGCGCGCTGGAGACGCTCGCGGCGACCGGCATCGACGGGAACATCCGCGTCAAGGACCTCAGCGACGACCAGCTCGTCGCGCTCCGCGACCACATCGAGGGGACCTACAAGGTCGAGGGCGACCTCCGCCGCGAGGTCGCCGCCGACATCCGCCGCAAGGTCGAGATCGGCTCCTACGAGGGCATCCGCCACCGCCGCGGTCTTCCGGTCCGTGGTCAGCGCACCAAGACCAACGCTCGTACCCGCAAGGGACCGAAGCGCACCGTCGCCGGCAAGAAGAAGCCCGGCCGCAAGTAACCGCTCGCGCCAAGATCTAGGAGATTTCGACAATGGCAGCACCCAAGGCGGCGACTCGCAAGCCGCGCAAGAAGGAAAAGAAGAACATCGCCGTGGGCCAGGCCCACATCAAGTCGACGTTCAACAACACCATCGTGTCGATCACCGACACGAACGGTGCCGTGATCAGCTGGGCCTCCTCCGGTGGCGTCGGCTTCAAGGGCTCGCGCAAGTCGACCCCGTTCGCCGCACAGCTCGCCGCCGAGTCGGCCGCCCGCCAGGCGCAGGAGCACGGCATGAAGAAGGTCGACGTCTTCGTCAAGGGCCCGGGCTCGGGACGTGAGACCGCGATCCGCTCGCTCCAGGCCGCGGGCCTCGAGGTCGGCAGCATCAACGACGTGACGCCCCAGGCGCACAACGGCTGCCGCCCGCCGAAGCGCCGCCGCGTCTAGTTCTTCGAGCCGTCGATCGGAGGGCGCCGCCTCGCGCGCGCCCTCCGGTCGGCGGGTTCCCGTTCTCTCTACAACTCAAGATCCTCGAACTCGCAGGTGTCATATAGCGGACACCCTGCCGAAAGGAATCACACCGTGCTGATCGCACAGCGTCCGACGCTCACCGAAGAGAACATCTCGGAGTTCCGTTCGCGTTTCGTGATCGAGCCCCTCGAGCCGGGCTTCGGTTACACCCTGGGGAACTCGCTCCGTCGCACCCTCCTCTCCTCGATCCCCGGCGCCGCCGTGACGAGCATCCGCATCGACGGCGTGCTCCACGAGTTCTCGACCGTCCCGGGCGTGAAGGAGGATGTCACCGAGATCATCCTCAACATCAAGAACCTGGTCGTCTCCAGCGAGCACGACGAGCCCATCACGGCGTACCTGCGCAAGCAGGGTTCCGGTGAGGTCACCGCCGCCGACATCTCCGCTCCGGCGGGCGTCGAGGTGCACAACCCCGAGCTGGTCATCGCGACCCTCAACGACTCGGCGAAGTTCGAGCTCGAGCTCACCATCGAGCGCGGCCGCGGCTACGTCTCGGCCAGCCAGAACCGCAACGAGTACTCCGAGGCGGGCCAGATCCCGGTCGACTCGATCTACTCGCCGGTCCTGAAGGTGACCTACCGCGTCGAGGCGACCCGTGCCGGTGAGCGCACCGACTTCGACCGCCTCGTGGTCGACGTCGAGTCCAAGCCCGCGATCTCGCCGCGCGACGCCATCGCGTCGGCGGGCCGCACGCTCGTCGAGCTCTTCGGCCTCGCCCGCGAGCTCAACAGCGCCGCCGAGGGCATCGAGATCGGCCCCGCGCCGGTCGACGCCGTGCTCTCGAGCGAGCTGTCGATCCCGATCGAGGACCTCGACCTGTCGGTCCGCTCGTACAACTGCCTGAAGCGCGAGGGCATCAACACGGTGTCCGAGCTCGTGGCCCTGTCGGAGTCGCAGCTGATGAACATCCGCAACTTCGGCCAGAAGTCGGTCGACGAGGTCAAGGACAAGCTCACCGAGATGGGCCTCTCGCTCAAGGACTCGGTCCCCGGCTTCGACGGCGCCCACTTCTACACGGGCTTCGACGACGAGAACTAGCAGGCCACGGGCCGCACCAACCCCACACCACTGGAGATAACGAACCATGCCGAAGCCCACGAAGGGCCCCCGCCTCGGAGGCGGACCCGCGCACGAGCGCCTGCTGCTCGCGAACCTCGCCGCTGCGCTGTTCACGCACAAGCGGATCACCACGACCGAGACCAAGGCCAAGCGCCTCCGTCCGTTCGCCGAGCGCCTGGTGACCTTCGCCAAGCGCGGCGACCTGCACGCGCGCCGTCGCGTGCTCGCCGTGATCGGCGACAAGTCGGTCGTCCACGAGCTGTTCGCGGTCATCGCGCCGCAGGTCGCCGACCGTGAGGGCGGCTACACCCGCATCACCAAGATCGGCAACCGCAAGGGCGACAACGCCCCCATGGCCGTCATCGAGCTCGTCCTCGACCCGGTTGAGCCGAAGCAGCGCGCCGCGAAGCCGGCCGCCGCCGAGGCGCCCGCCGACGAGGCCCCGGCCGAGACGCCCGAGGCCGAGGTGACCGAGGCCGAGGCCGCGGTC
>NZ_SDPL01000129.1 GCF_004135055.1 Agromyces binzhouensis
CCCGCGGTGCGGGCCCGTCTGGACGCCCTCGACGCGACCGCGTTCGCGCGCGCGCCCTACGACGCCCGCGTGGCCGCGCAGGAGGACCTCGCGCTGCCCGCCCTCCCGACGACCACGATCGGCTCGTTCCCGCAGACCGCCGACATCCGCCGAGCCCGCGCGCGACTCGTGAAGGGCGAGCTCACGGATGCCGCCTACCGCGAGCTGATGCGCGAGGAGATCGCGCGCGTCATCAGGCTGCAGGAGGAGCTGGGCCTGGACGTGCTCGTGCACGGCGAGCCCGAGCGCAACGACATGGTGCAGTACTTCGCCGAGCTGCTCGACGGCTTCGCGGTCACGCAGCACGGTTGGGTGCAGTCGTACGGCTCGCGGTGCACGCGTCCGTCGATCCTCTGGGGCGACGTGTCGCGCCCTGCGCCGATGACCGTCGAGTGGTCGACGTACGCCCAGTCGCTCTCGGAGAAGCCCGTCAAGGGCATGCTCACGGGGCCGGTCACGATCCTCGCGTGGTCGTTCGTGCGCGACGACCAGCCGCTCGGCGACACGGCCCGCCAGGTCGCGCTCGCCCTGCGCGACGAGATCGGCGACCTCGAGGCGGCCGGGATCCGCGTCATCCAGGTCGACGAGCCCGCGCTCCGCGAACTGCTGCCGCTGAAGCGCGCCGACCAGCCCGCGTACCTCGACTGGTCGGTGGGGTCCTTCCGACTCGCCACGGGCGGCGCGGCGCCGGCGACGCAGGTGCACACGCACCTCTGCTACTCGGAGTTCGGCGTCGTGATCGACGCGATCCGCGAGCTCGACGCCGACGTGACCTCGATCGAGGCGGCGCGCAGCCGCATGGAGGTCGTCGGCGACCTCGCGGCGAGCGGGTTCGACCACGGCGTCGGGCCGGGCGTCTACGACATCCACTCGCCGCGCGTGCCGAGCGTCGAGGAGGTGCGCTCGCTCCTCGAGCGCGCGGTCGACGGCGTGCCCGCCGGCCGGCTCTGGGTGAACCCCGACTGCGGGCTGAAGACACGCGGCTACGACGAGACGGTCGCCTCGCTCGCGAACATCGTCGAGGCGACGCGCTCGGTCCGCGAGGGGGTCGCGGTCCCGACGGCCTGACGAGCGTGCGCGACGGCGGATGCCGCGGGGGAGCCCGCGGCATCCGCCGTCCGTCGCCGCTGGCGGGACGACCGCTCTTCGCGAGTGCTCGCGCGGGGGCGGCTAGACCGTGCGGAGCACCGCGACGACCTTGCCGAGCACCTCGGACTCGTCGCCGAGGATGGGCTCGAAGGCCGAGTTGCGGGGGAGCAGCCAGGTGTGGCCGTCGCGCTGGCGGAAGACCTTGACGGTGGCCTCGCCGTCGAGCATCGCCGCGACGATCTCGCCGTTCTCGGCCGTCTTCTGCGAGCGGACGACGACCCAGTCGCCGTCGCAGATCGCGGCGTCGATCATCGAGTCGCCGACGACCTTCAGGATGAACAGCTCGCCCTTGCCCACGAGCTGGCGGGGAAGTGGGAAGACCTCCTCGATCTGCTGCTCGGCCATGATGGGCACGCCTGCGGCGATGCGGCCGACCATGGGGACCATGGCCGCATCGCCGACGGGGGCGGGCTCGACCGATGCCGGGCGGTGCTCCGTCCCGGGGACGTCGATGAGGATCTCGAGCGCACGGGGACGGTTCGGGTCGCGCCGCAGGTAGCCGGCGAGCTCGAGCTGGTTCAGCTGGTGCGTGACGCTCGAGAGCGAGGAGAGTCCGACGGCGTCGCCGATCTCGCGCATGCTCGGCGGGTACCCGCGGTCGGAGACCGAGCCGCGGATGACCTCGAGGATCGCGAGCTGCTTCGGACTCAGCGTCTTGCGCCGACGCGACCGGCCGCCCGCGCCGCGTGCCTGGTCGATGTCGATGCTCACGTGCCTCGCCTCTCGTCGGGACCGCGTCGGCCCGGATGTCGGTGGTCGGTGTTCGACTGTCGTCGGACATTCGAAACTGTATCCGCCTCGCACGCGCGCGACAAACATCCGTTCGAGTGTGTCGCGGAATCCGGGCCGGAAATCCCACCCTCCGGTGCTTGCAGCTTCGATTGTTCGAAGATATATTCGGAACACAGCTTCGCATCCGGCCCTCCCGGCCGAGGGCCGGATGCGCAGCTGGAAGCCCGGGAGGTGCGGAATGAGTGCAGTGGTGATGGGGGCCGCGAGTGCGGCGCCGACGATGCCCGCGTTCGGGTCGACGACCCCGCGCGCCCGGCTGAGGCTCACCAGGCGCGGTCGCGTCGTCGTCACGGGTCTGGCTGCGCTCCCGTTGGTGCTCGGCGTCCTGGTCGGCGTGCTCTCGAGCGGTGGCGCTGTCGCCGGGATCGACGGCGGTGCCTCCGCGATGACGTTCGAGACCGTCGAGGTCGGTGCAGGCGACACGCTGTGGGGCATCGCCGAGACGATCGCTCCGTCGTCCGATCCGCGCGACGTGATCTACGAGATCATGCGACTGAACGGCCTCGACGACGCCGTCGTGCAGCCCGGCCAGCAACTCGTCCTCCCCGCCGTCGGGTAGCCGTCGCCCGCCGTGCTCCGGCGCCGCGAAACACGACGAGGCGCGCGGATAGCATTGATCGGTGACGAGTCTCGACGACCTGCCCATCCGCGACGATCTGCGCGGCAAGTCCCCGTACGGCGCACCGCAGAAGCACGTGCCGGTCGCGCTCAACGTGAACGAGAACACGCATCCGATCCCCGAGGACGTCGCGCACGACATCGTCGCGCGCGTGGCGGCCGCGATCATCGGCCTGAACCGGTACCCCGACCGCGAGTTCACCGAGCTGCGCACCGCGCTCGCGCGGTACCTCGGCCACGACCTCGTGCCGGAGCAGCTCTGGGCGGCGAACGGCTCGAACGAGGTCCTGCAGCACGTGCTGCAGGCCTTCGGCGGACCGGGACGCACCGCGCTCGGCTTCGGGCCCACCTACTCCATGTACGGCCTCCTCTCGTCGGGCACCGGCACCGGGTGGATCGCCGCCGACCGCGACGGCGACTTCGAGCTCTCGCCCGAGACCGCGGTCGCGGCGATCGAGCGCCACGATCCCGACGTCGTGCTGCTGTGCTCCCCGAACAACCCCACGGGCACGCCGCTCTCGCTCGAGACGATCGCCGCGGTCGCCGACGCCGCACGCGGCGTGGTCGTCGTCGACGAGGCCTACCACGAGTTCGCCGACCCGGGCACGCCGAGCGCGTTGACCCTCCTCGAGGGACGGCCGAGGCTCCTCGTCTCGCGGACGATGAGCAAGGCGTTCGCGTTCGCGGGGGCTCGCGTCGGCTACCTCGCCGCCGCCCCGGCGGTCATCGACGCCCTGCGCCTCGTGCGGCTCCCGTACCACCTCTCCGCACTGACCCAGGCGGCGGCGCTCGGTGCCCTCGCCCATGCCGACGAGATGCTCGCGATGGTCGACGAGATCCGCGCCCAGCGCGAGCGGATCACGCGCGAGCTCCGCGGGCTCGGCTTCCACCCGTACCGCAGCGGCGCCAACTTCGTGCTCTTCGGCGGCGTCGCCGACCCGCACGCGGTGTTCGAGGCGCTCCTCGATCGCGGCATCCTGATCCGCGAGATCGGCCTGCCGGGCTGCCTGCGCGTCACCGCGGGCACCGAGGCCGAGACGACGGCGTTCCTGGAGGCGATGGCCTCGTTCGCGCCGTCGACCGCCGCGAACGCCTGATCCACCCCGGAATCCTTCCCGACCTCCCCGAATAGGATGACCCCATGAGCACCGACCGCCCCGCGCGCACCGCGCGCGTGCAGCGCGAGACCAGCGAGTCGAGCATCGACCTCTCCATCGACCTCGACGGGACCGGCACGAGCGACATCGAGACGAGCGTGCCGTTCTACGACCACCTGCTCACCGCGTTCGCGAAGCACTCGCTCACCGACCTCACCGTGCGCGCGAAGGGCGACATCGAGATCGACGTGCACCACACCGTCGAAGACGTCGGGATCGTGCTCGGCACGGCGATCCGGCAGGCGCTCGGCGACAAGCGCGGCATCTCCCGGTACGGCGACGCGCTCGTGCCGCTCGACGAGGCGCTCGCGCAGGCCGTCGTCGACATCTCCGGCCGGCCGTACCTCGTGCACGCGGGCGAGCCCGCCGGCTTCGAGTTCCACCTCATCGGCGGGCACTTCACGGGTTCGATGGTCCGTCACGTGTTCGAGGCGATCACCTTCAACGCGGGGCTCACGGTGCACGTCAACGTGCTCGGCGGCCGCGACCCGCACCACATCGCGGAGGCGGAGTTCAAGGCGTTCGCGCGCGCGTTCCGCCAGGCGAAGGCGTGGGACCCGCTCGTCACCGGCATCCCGTCCACGAAGGGCGCCCTGTGAGCGCCGCTCGGCGCGTCGCCGTCCTCGACTACGGATCGGGCAACGTCCACTCGGCGGTCAAGGCGCTCGAGCGCGCCGGCGCCGAGGTCGAGCTCACCGCCGATCGCCGCTCCGTCATGGAGGCGGACGGGCTCGTCGTCCCCGGCGTCGGCGCCTTCGCGGCCGTCATGGAGGGCCTGCGCTCGGTGCGGGGAGACGAGCTCATCGACCGCCGCCTCGCGGGCGGGCGCCCCGTGCTCGGCATCTGCGTCGGCATGCAGGTCATGTTCGAGCACGGCGTCGAGCGCGGCGTCGACACCGAGGGCCTCGGCGAGTGGCCGGGCGCCGTCACCGAACTGCCGAGCGAGGTGCTGCCGCACATGGGCTGGAACACCGTGGAGCCCGATGCGGGATCCGTGCTGTTCGAGGGACTCGAGGACGAGCGGTTCTACTTCGTGCACTCGTACGGAGCGCAGACGTGGAGCCTCGACGTCATCCCGCCGTTCCCGCAGCCGAAGCTGACCTGGTCCGAGCACGGCGGGCGTTTCCTCGCCGCAGTCGAGAACGGCCCGCTGTCGGCGACCCAGTTCCACCCCGAGAAGTCGTCGGATGCCGGCATCCGCCTGCTCTCGAACTGGATCCGGTCGCTCGGCTGAGGCCGGACGCGACCTCCCGAGACCTTCGATGCGTCACGGCGTTCCGGTGCGGACTAGGATGCTGTGACTGTGCCGAGGCCGCATCTTCGGCGGCATCCGATCCGAGGACAGTGATGAGTGAGTTCAGCAAGACCCCCCGCCTGGTGCTGCTTCCGGCAGTCGACGTGGCGGGCGGCAAGGCGGTCCGCCTGACCCAGGGCGAGGCGGGGACCGAGACGAACTACGGCGACCCCGTCGACGCGGCCGGCGACTGGGCCGACCAGGGGGCCGAGTGGATCCACCTGGTCGACCTCGACGCCGCGTTCGGCCGCGGGTCGAACGCCGGGATCCTGAAGAAGGTCATCCGCCAGGTGCGCGGCGTGAACGTCGAGCTCTCCGGCGGGATCCGCGACGACCGGTCGCTCGAGAACGCCCTCGAGATCGGCGCGAAGCGCATCAACCTCGGCACGGCGGCCCTCGAGAACCCGGAGTGGGCGGCATCCGTCATCGCCCAGTACGGCGAGGCGATCGCGATCGGCCTCGACGTCCGCGGCACGACCCTCGCCGCGCGCGGTTGGACGAAGGACGGCGGCGACCTCTGGCAGGTCATGGACCGCCTCGAGGACGCCGGCGCAGCCCGGTACGTCGTGACGGACGTCACGAAGGACGGCACGCTGCAGGGTCCGAACGTCGACCTGCTGCGGCAGATCATGGAGCGCACCCGCCGCCCCGTCATCGCGTCGGGCGGGGTCTCGAGCCTCGATGACATCGCGGCGCTGCGCCAGCTCGTCCCGCAGGGACTCGAGGGCACCATCATCGGCAAGGCCCTCTACGCGGGCGCGTTCACGCTGCCCGAGGCGCTGGATGTCGCTTCCCACTGATCCCTCGGCCGACTCCGCCGGGCGCCCGTGGGCGGGCCGGTCGTTCGAGTCCAACCCGCACGCGGCCGACGACGGCCGGATGCCCGAGGCGCTCGGCGCGGCCCTCGCGCGCTTCCGGACGGGAGACGGCGGTCAGGCCGAGGTCGTCGCGGCGTTCGGTGCGTCGCGCCTGCTCATCCCGCTGCTGGCCGAACTCGGCGACGGCGGGAGCGAGGTCGGCGCGCACGGCCACGCCGTCGACAAGAGCCAGGAGCTCTCGATCGTCACGGTCGAGGGGCCGGACGGGCGACGCGTGCTGCCCGTCTTCGGTTCCGTCGAGGCGATGACCGCGTGGAACCCGGTCGCGCGGCCGGTGCCCGCCGACGGCGTGCGCGTCGCGCTCGCGGCGGCCGACGACGGCACCGAGCTCGTTGTCCTCGACCCCGGCTCGCAGACCGAGTTCGTGCTGCGCCGTCCCGCGGTCTGGGCGGTCGCGCAGCAGCAGCCGTGGCATCCGCCCGTCGAGTCGGCGGCGGTCCGGCAGGCCTTCGAGCGCTCGATCGGGGGCGAGCTCGCCGTGCTCGGCGTCGACCTCGTCGCTGGCGACCCCGATGCGCGGCTGCGAGGCCCCGAGCTCGTCGTGCGGCTGCGTCTCGTCTCGGGCCTCACGCGGACCGAGCTCGACGCCACGACCGCACGCCTCGCACGACGCTGGGCCGCCGACGACGCGATCGCGACCGGGGTGGACTCGCTCGCGGTGAAGCTCGTCGCGGGCGATCCGGAAGCGTCAGCGCCCGAGGCCTGACCGCCGGCCGGCCGGGTCGAGGACCTCGCCCCTTCGGTGCCGGACGTTGACCGCGCCCGCGCGAGGGGAGCAGGATCGGGACTGCGCGACGACGCGTGGAAGTCCAGGTGAAACGATGTCCGACGCACCTTCACGATCGGCTGCGGCGCCCGAGCTCCGCCCGCTGGACGACGACCTCCTGGGTCTCGCCCATCGACACGCCGCGGCGTGGCTCGACACGCTCCCCGAGCGGCCCATCCCGCCACGTGCGGGCGTCGAGGAGGTGATGGACGCGCTCGGACGCGAGTTGCCGGAGCATGGCGAACGCGCGGATGCCGTCATCGACCGGCTCGCCGAGGCGGCGGAGCCCGGCCTGATCGCGATCGGGTCGCCGCGGTTCTTCGGGTGGGTGATCGGCGGCACGCAGCCGGTCGCGCTCGCGGCGGACTGGCTCGTCTCGGCCTGGGACCAGAACTCGGGACTGAGGACCATCACTCCCGGGGCGGTCGCAGTGGAGGAGATCGCGTCATCGTGGCTCCTCGACCTGCTCGGCCTCCCGGCCGGAAGCGACGTGGGCTTCGCCACGGGCGCGACGACCGCGCAGTTCGCATGCCTCGCCGCGGCGCGCGACGAGGTCCTCCGCCGGGTCGGCTGGGACGTCGAGGAGCAGGGGCTCGGCGGCGCGCCCCGCATCCGCTGGATCGCCGGCGCCGAGCGGCACGGCACGATGGACCTCGCGGCGCGCTACCTCGGCCTCGGCT
>NZ_SDPL01000013.1 GCF_004135055.1 Agromyces binzhouensis
CGAGCCGCTTGTCCGCGATGTGGCGGCCGACGAAGACGACGTAGGGGGCCGCGGCCCGCGCGCCGCCCCGCGATCCGGGTGTCGCGCGAACGGCGGAGGCGTTCGGCGGGCCTGCGAGGTCGAGCAGTCCCAGCACGATCGGGTCCGCGCCGGGCAGTGCCGCGCGGAGGCGCGCGAGCGTGAAGCCGCTGTTCACCAGTCGGATGTCGCCGAGCCGGACCGCGAGCCACTGCAGCACCGCCGCGACCGTCCCCGTCGCCGCTCCTGCATAGGCCCGCCACTTGCGTGCGGGCCAGACCTCGAGCCAGTCGACGGCGACCACGACGGGACGCCCGAGGAGCGCCGCGCGGACCGCGAACACGTTGAGCACGGGCAGCGCCGCGACGACCACCAGGTCGACGTCGCGCCGGTGCCGGACGAAGTGGCGGAACAGTCCGAACGCGAAGGCCACGGCACTGCGCGTCGTCCGCACGCCGTCCTCGTCGTAGATCTCGCCGCGCCACACCGAGACCAGGTCGAACGGAGCCGCCGGCGGATCGGACGGCGGCCACTGCGCGCGGGTGACGTACGTCACGTGCGCGCCGTGCGCCACCAGCTCCTCGGCCATGCGCCGGTAGACGCGTTCCCCGCCGCCCGTGTTCACGGGGAAGACGCAGTCGTACGCGATCGCCACGCGCTGCCGGCTCATGCGCTGGGGCTCCCCGACCCGTCCCCCTGCGTCGCCCGAGCGACGGCCGCGACGTCGACGGGCGCGAGGTCGGAATCGAGCCTCGCGACCTGGACGCCGAGCCGTCCGATGAATGCCGCGTACGCCGCCGAGGCGAGCGCGTACAGCGCCACGAGCAGCGGCCACCCGCCCGGGGGCTGCCACTCGGGCGCGAGGACCATCTCGGTGATGCGGTCGTCCAGGCCCACCACGTACCGGTACATCACGAACAGGAAGACGTACGCGCCGAACGCGGAGAGGAGCACGCTGCCGAGCCACGTGTACCGCACCGAGAGCCGTGCGATGCGATCCGGGGTCCGGCGGGAGAGCAGGTGGCAGATCACGATCAGCGCGCCGAGGTAGAGGAACAGCCCGTACCGGCCCTGCCAGATGATCCCGGTCTGGCCGACCGAGCGCGCCTGGACGAGCACCGGCACGACGACGCAGGCCGCGATCACGACGGAGATCACGACGGTATCGCGTCGCTGCGACGAGCCGACCGCGAGGAAGACCACGGCGCCGACGACCGCCGCCACCGCCCACAGGGCCCAGGCGGGGATGACGGTGTCGAGCCATCCGAACTCGCCGATCGCCTGCTGGAGCAGTTCATCGGTGAGGCGGAGCATGTAGACCACGCCCTCGAGGAATCCCGCGCCGACGAGCGGGGCGTCCCCCTCCCGCGCCTGGCTGGAGAGGCTGCCGCCGACCAGCGTCCAGCCGAGCGAGAACAGCCCGAAGACGGCGATGACCGCGAGCCACAGGTAGCTCCGAGCGGTCGTGAAGAGGCTCCGCACCGGCGCCCAGCCGACCGTCAGCGCTGCCAGCGCGACGATGACGACGAGCCACAGTGGTCCGAGTGCGCGTGCGGTCACCAGTGCGGCGGATGCGAGCGTGACGACCACCCACATCCAGGTCCGCGAGAACACCGCCGGGGATCCGTCGCCGTGCGCCTCGAACAGGCGCAGCACCCCGACCCACAGGGCGACGGATGCCGCGATCTCGAGTCCGTTCGGGTTGACCGAGCCCATGAGGTAGACGCACATGGGCAGCGCCGAGAAGGCGAGTGCCAGGGGCATCCACCGCGCCCTCGCGCCCGCCACGGCGAGCTGGAACGCGGCGCCGACGAACAGCGCGCCGATCACGGCGCTCACGATGCGCATCGCGATCACGCCCGCGTCGCCGCCGATGACCAGGGAGGGCCAGCCGACGAGCGCGTAGTAGACGGGGTTGTAGGCGCCGGTCCAGGTGTTGAACCAGTCCTGCCCGCCCGCGTCGCCGAGCGCGACGCCGCAGTCGGCCGAGCGGTTCTCGTCGTCGACGTAGCAGAGCAGCGCGGGGTCGTACCGGTACTCGTCGGGCAGGCGCACCACGAGGTGGAGGACGCCCTCGACCTTGTCGCCGATCACCTGGCCGCGGACCTGGGCGATCGCCTTGGTCGCGTGCGCGTTCTCGTCGGGAACCGAGAAGATCGGGGAGGCGAACGCCCACAGGATGCCGAGGAGCGCCGTCAGGGCGAAGCCGATCAGTCCGGCACGATTCGCGGCGGAGCGACGTGCGCCGGAATCCGTCGGTGCGTCCACAACTGCTCCTGCTCGCTCCGAGGCATGACCGCCCGAGTCTAGCAACGCGGGCCCGGGCGGCCCGATCCGGTCGGGGCTACTGCACGGTCACGGTGCGACACCCGGCGGAGACCGTCGAGCCCGGGCTCACCCTGTCGATCGCGTACATGCACACCGAGTGCTGGCCGGGTGCAAGGCCCGTGAGGTCGGCGCGGAAGCCGTGGAGGTCGCCCATGCCCGGGTAGACGGTGCCCAGTCCCTCCTTGACGAGGCTCGCCTCGACGGATGCCGCTCCGACGCCGTCGACGTACACGTGCACGCGGATGGGGTCGACGGTGTCCGGGTCGAACGCCCAGCCTCGCACGAAGGCGGTCCCCTTCTCAGCACCGGCAGCGGCTTCGTCGACCCAGATCTTCGGGGATCCCTGCGGCATGGCCACGTCGATGCACCCCAACCCCGCATTGCCGCCGTCGCCGACGTTGATGGCGTACGCGCAGACTCGGTGCGACCCCGGGGTCACGCCGGAGAGTCGGGCCGAGAACCCGTGAGCGGTGCCGTAACCCGGCCACGTCGGTGTCGCCCGCTCGACATCGGCGGCGATCGACGCCCAGCCCCGTCCGTCGACGTAGACGTGCACGCGGATCGGATCGACGACGTCCGGATCGTAGGCCCACCCGCTCACGTCGATGACGCCGATGTCCGGTGCCACGGCTGATTCGAACCGGCCGATCGGGGAGCCGCTCGGCATGGCCACCTGGGCGCACCCGATCCGCTTGTTCGAACCCGCGGCGACGTTGATCGCGTACACGCAGAGGCTGTGGGTGCCGGGGGCGACGCCGCCGATCGTCCCGGCGAATCCGTGCCGGTCGCCGAAGCCCGGCTTGGCGCCATCCAAGCCGGCCTTCACCGCGTCCGCGGCGATCGAGGCGCGACCGACCCCGTCGACGTAGACGTGCACGCGGATCGGATCGACCGTGTCGGGGTCGATCGCCCAGCCGCGGAACGTGATCTGGCCGGGCGCACCGGCGGCCTCGTCGATCACGCCGAACGGGCTCGC
Organism: Agromyces binzhouensis; assembly: GCF_004135055.1. Lineage (GTDB taxonomy): Bacteria > Actinomycetota > Actinomycetes > Actinomycetales > Microbacteriaceae > Agromyces > Agromyces binzhouensis. The sequence continues at coordinate 3,323 of NZ_SDPL01000013.1, forward strand.
CGACGGGATCGCGACCCGGACGCACCGCAGCAGCGTGTTCGATCCCGCTCCGACGTTGATGCCGAAGACGCAGACGGACCGCACGCCCGGGTCCAGCCCGCCGACGCGAGCCGTGAAGCCGTTCGCACCGGTCGAGGTCGGCTGATCGGCCGCGACGGAGGACTTGCCGACACCGTCGACGTAGACGTGGACGCGGATGGGCGAGGCGCTGTTCGGGTCGGATGCCGTTCCGCTGACCTCGATCGCGCGGTACCCCCCGACGGCTCGCGTCACGTCACCGCTCGGCGAGTCGTTGCCCTTCGTCGATCCGAACCAGTCGGTGAACAATCGCCAGAAGTTCCGGTTGCCGTAGCTCGAGCACGAGTCGCCCGTTCCGTAGAGGTTGGCCAGGGCCGCGGAGTTCGGCGTGTACGGCGTGTAGAGGTAGAGCCCGGCGGTCGCCTGGTTCTTGATGTAGACCGTCTTCGTCCCGCATGCGCTGTTCGGGTGGTAGAGGATCGAGTTGTTGCGTCCCGCCTCGTACGCGCGACCGGTCGGGGCGGCAGCGTACCGCTTGAACTGGAGCGCCGCCGAGTACACCTGGTTGAAGAAGCCGTAGTACTGGCTGTCGCAGTCCGCGGTGTCGGGGCACCCGTACCCGGTGGCGCTGCGGTACTGCCGATCGGTCGGCGAGGAATCGGTGACGAGGCTCTGCTCCTTCTCGATGAGCACGATGAGCGAGCGCGGGTTGATGCCGCACGCCTGTGCGACGTCGTAGATGATCTGCGCCGCCGACTGGTTCGATCGTCCCGAGTACGCGCTGCAGCGGCCGGACTCGCCCGACTTGTTCGACGTCGTGGTGCGGTAGTCCTTCAGGCACGTCGGCCCCGTCGTCGCCGTACAGGTCGGCACCCTCGCATCGAGGAACGACTGGATCGCGGAGGCGCTCATGGTCGACCGGTCGTAGAAGACCTGATCGCTGATGATCATGCCGGGGTCGAAGTCGCGGGCGTCCGCTGCGCTGGCGGTGGAGTCGCCGGACACGGCATCGACCGCCGCGACTCCTGCGACGGCGACGAGGATCGCGACGACCGCGAGAACGATACGCCTCATTCGGGCACCTCGACCGTCGTCGAATCGCTTCGCACGTCGAGATAGCGCAGGGAGACCGACCAGAGTCCGGGACCGAGCTCGTCCCCGGTCACGTACACCGATCCGCAATCGAGGCTGCTCGGCCCGGGCTGCGGAGCCGTGGTCCGCGTGACGGTGGATCCGGCGAGGGAGAACTCGAACGCGCAGTCGACCGCATCGTCCAGGGAACCGTCGACGAGACCCGACGCGATCACCTCGCCCGACGGCTCGTTCCACTCCACGTGCGTGAGCAGCGGCGTCACCGCGGGCGCGCTGGTGGACGCCGATGTCGGATCGGGCGACGCGGTGGGGCCGGTCCCCTCGGTCGAGGGCGTCGGCTCCCCGTCCACGCCGGACGCGCCGCAGGCCGACAGGGTCGCGAGGCAGGCTGCTCCGATGAGCACGGCGATGCCCGTGTCCGTCGCACGCATCCGTGCCCCCTCCCGTTCGCACGTCGTCCGCGCCGACAGGCTAGCCGTGATGCCCCGCGACGGAGAGACGCCACGCCCGAGCAGCCGGGGTCAGTCCGAGTCGTCGGCGGTCCGCCGCCTCGACCGGAGCCACCATGCGCCGTAGCCCGTGGCGAGGCCGAGCAGCGTGACGAACGTCACGATCGTGCCCGTCGCGAATCCCGGCGGCGAGTACGACAGGACGACCCGGTGCTCGCCCTCGTCGAGTGCGACCGCGGCTGCGACGTGGTCTGCCGCGATCATCTCGGCCTGCTCGCCGTCGACCGTGGCCGACCAGCCCGGGCGCCGGAACGAGTCCTCGACGACGAGGAGCCCGTCGCCGTCCTCGACGACGACGCGGAACTCCTGCCGATCCGTCGAATCGGTCTCGATGATCTCGATGGCGGCGTTCGAGCCGGCATCGATCGGCTGCCGTGGCTCGGCGTCGAGCACGGCCGTGCCGGCGTCGACGCGTCCGGAGTCGAGCAGGTCGACGCGCGCGTCGGAGTCCTCCTCGACGATCGCGTCGTCCGCCCAGTGGACGCGCTCCGCAGCACCCTCCCGTTCCAGGATCGTCGCGTCACCGGTATGCACGACCCGCAGGCCGTCATCGACGGGTCGGACGACGTCGATCGCGATGTCCGCGTCCGCGGAACTCGCGATGCGGTACTCCGAATCGGCGCCCTCGATCGAGAGGCGCGCGAACCACTCCACGTCATCGGCGATGTCCTCGCCCATCACCGCGACCGACCGGTTGCCCGAGGTCGCCGGCACCCAGGTCGACGTCTCGGTCAGGACGGATCCGGACGAGGCATCCACGATGTCGACGACGAGACGGATGCCGTCCGCGGACGACGCGACGCCCTCGTCGATCGCGTACGCGAGGCCGCGGACGGGACCACGTTGCAGCGCGCTCTCGAAGACGCCCTCGCCGTCCGCCCGAAGCCCGCCGGACCGGGGGGCCACCTCGACGTCGCCCGGAAGGGCGACGCCGGGGTCGACGACGAGGTATCGGACAGCCAGGCGATCCAGCACCGAGGACCGCCCGTACTCCTCGAGCCCGTCAGGCGGCAGGGTGGAGTAGGTCGGGCTCTGGAGCGCCCGGTCGTCGACGGCGAGCATGAGGTCTTTCCACTGCGGCGTCATGAATGCGTGGCCGCCGACGGCTCGCTGACGATAGAGCGAGCTGGAGCCCGGCAGCATGACCTGGCCGACCGAGGCGTATCGACTCTCGCCGAGGTTGTCGTCCAGGTACGTGTGCGTCGACGTGCTCGGGTAGAACGTCGAGCTCGCCGACGTCGGCCACCACGAGGATGCCACGAGCGTCGCCGGGATCACCAGCACGATCGGGATCACAACTGCTGCGACGACCCGATAGACCGCGCGACGTCCGAAGTAGGTGAGGACGACCACGCCCGCAGCCAGCACTGCGGTGATCGCGACGGCGGCCACCTGATGCCGGACGTCGCCGAGCCGCTCGCTCGGAACTCGGCGAAGGGCGAGCAACACGATGCCGACGGCGCCCGACGCGAGAACCGCCGGGACCGCCAGCCGACCGGCCAGGGCGAGCCTGCCGCCGATGCTCGAGCCCGCCCACGTTCGCCGCAGGTCGGCCCCGGGAGCATCCGGCGACAACATTCTGTCGAACCCGATGGCCGCGAGGATCGCGGCGCTGAAGCCGACGATCACGCGCAACCTGCCGACCGGGTTGTTCGAGAAGATGGGCAGCTCTTGGGCGAGGCCGAGCAGCGGACCGCCGACGTAGACGAGCAGGACCGACACGCCCAGCGCGATGGCGAAGAAGATCGCCACGCCGCGTTGGACGGATGCGCCACGCCGGAAGAGCGCCACCGTCGCGAGCAGGACCAGAGCCACCGCGCTCGCGTAGGACAGGTGCTCGACGGGATGGCCGCCCCAACTGCCGATCGTGGGTCCGCCGTTGATGTCGGGCACGAGCGCTGAGGCGAGGTCCTCGATCGGGAGGTGGGATTCGGACGACTGCTGTCGTATGGACAGGTCGATCACGTTGAGCGCGTTGACTGCGAAAGGGACCAGTTGCCACGCCGACAGCAGCAGGCCGAGCAGCACGCCGCCCGCCGAAACGAGACCGGAGACGACCACCGCGCGAATTCCGGAACGCATGAGGACGGCGCGCACGACGACGTACGCCGCGCCGAGGTACAAGGCGTACCCCGCGATCGCCGGGAAGCCGCCGAGCATCATGCCGGCGACGGCGAGGCCGACCGGGAGGATGTCACGCAGGCGCGCCTCGACCGCAGCGCGCTCGAGTGCCCAGAACAGCAGTGGGATGAACGCCGCCACACGGGTCTGCGGCCAGTTGGTCCAGGCGATCATGAATCCCGACGCCGCGAACACCATGCTCGCCACGGGCCAGGTCTCCTGGCGGATCCCGAGGCGGCGAAGGAACAGGGACATGCCGAGCGTGATGAGCGCGATCTCGAGCAGCTTCACGAACGCCGGCGCGAGCGCACCGGGAAGGACCCACCACGGGAGGGAGAGCGGTGAGTAGACGCCGAAGTTGGGCAGTCCGCCGAGTTCGGCCCCACCCGCGACGTAGGGGTTCCATCCCGCCGGACTGCCTGCGCGGACGGAGTCGACGAACAGCATGGTCTGGGGCGCGATGGTGTCGATCGTGTCCCCGATGAGTCGGTTCGCGATCGGCGACATGTCCGCGAGCTCCGACTGCCACGGGGGCACCGCGGCGAGGAACTGCGTGCCGAGGAAGGTTCCCACCCCGATCAGCGGGAGTCCGATGCTGACCACGGTGAACAGCACGAGCGCGCCCCAGGACGCGACGATCCCCCATGGCACTCTCGCGAGGCGGGCTGGGATCGCGGGCGCGCCCGATGACGGGCGTCGGCGGTGCGGGGGCGTGGCCGTCGACACATTTTCTCCTTGGTGGGGGACCGGGACATTCTACGGACACCCGGCCGCGAGCACGCGTCGGTCGATCCTCGGTGAACTGAGATAATGACGTGCACGTCACGTCGACGTGCAGCACACCGCGCCCCCAGCAGAGAGCCCCATGAAGGTATTCGTCCAGATCCCCTGCCTGAACGAGGAGGAGACCCTCCCCGCAGTGCTGAAGTCCATCCCCCGCGAGATCCCGGGCGTCGACGAGGTCGAGATCCTCGTGATCGATGACGGGTCGACCGATCGGACGGTCGAAGTCGCGAAGGAACTCGGAGTCACCCACTTCGTTCGGCACGCCCGGAACATGGGACTCGCGCGATCGTTCGCCGACGGGGTCGACTACGCGCTCCTGCACGGTGCCGACGTCGTGGTCAACACCGACGGAGACAACCAGTACCCGCAGGAGCGGATCGCCGACCTCGTCCAGCCGATCATCGAGGGTCGGGCCGAGGTCGTGGTCGCGGATCGCCAGACCCAGAAGGTCGAGCACTTCTCGCAGTTCAAGAAGATCATGCAGCGCTTCGGCAGCTGGGTGGTCAACAAGGCCGCCGGAACGGACCTGCCGGATGCGGCGAGCGGGTTCCGCGCCTACTCGAAGGAGTCGTTGATCCGGCTGAACGTCGTCACTCGGTTCAGCTACACGATGGAGACCATCATCCAGGCGGGATACAAGCGCCTCGCGATCACGAGCATCCCGATCGAGACGAACCCGAAGACGCGCGAGTCGCGGCTCTTCAAGAACATCTGGCAGCACATGGCGCTGTCGGGATCCGCGATCGTGCGGGCGTATCTCATGTACCGCCCCTACATCGTCTTCGCCACGCTCGGCGTGATCCTCGCGGTGCTGGCCCTCATCCCGTTCGTCCGGTACCTCACGCTGCTGGCCCTCGAGGTGCAGGGCGACCACATCCAATCGCTCCTCATCGGCGCAATCCTGGCGACCGGCTCCCTGCTCTCGTTCGCACTCGGCGTCATCGCCGACCTCACGAGGATCAATCGGTCCCTGAGCGAGGACTCCCTCGACCTCCTCAAGCGGCAACGGTACGGTCGCTAGCGTGCGAGCGCTCGTCGTCGGGGCGAACGGATTCCTCGGCTCACACCTGGTCGATGCCCTCGCCGCGGCCGGGCACGACGTCACCGCATTCGACCGGTTCAGCACCGATCGCCGCGCGTTCGACGCCGACGTCGCCACCCTTCGCGGGGACTTCGCAGACGCCGAGGCCGTGGCGCGCGCGGTCGCCGGACACGATCGGGTGTTCCACTTCGTGTCGTCGACGACACCCGCGACGGCAGGAAGCGATCCCGTCCTCGATGTGCGCGGCAATGTCATCCCGTCGATCGCCCTCCTGCGCGCGTGCGCCGAGGAGGGCGTCTCGCGCGTCTACTTCGCGTCGTCCGGTGGGGCGGTCTACGGCGACCTCGGCGCGTCGCCCGTCCACGAGGACATGTCGCCGCATCCCGTCTCGCCGTACGGCATCGGGAAGCTCACCGTGGAGTCGTACCTCGGGTACTTCGCGCGGACCGCCGGGCTCGCATCGGTGGCGCTGCGGATCTCGAACCCCTACGGCCCCAGGCAGCGCGCGACCCATGGCCAGGGCCTCATCCCGATCGCCCTTCGCGCGATCGCCGCCGGCGAACCGGTGCTGCGCTACGGCGACGGCTCGATGGTGCGCGACTACCTCTACGTGGAGGACGCCATCCGCATGATCGTCTCGATCGTCGAAGCGGAGCCCGAGCACCTCGTGTACAACATCGGCAGCGGTCGCGGCACCACCGTCAACGAGGTCATCTCCGGCCTGGCTTCGGTGACCGGGATCGAGCCTCGCGTGGAGCAGCGCGATCAGCCGCCGACGTTCGTCCAGGCCTCCGTGCTCGACATCTCCAGGTTCACCGCCGAGTTCGGCGGGCCCGAGTTCACCCCGCTCGACGAAGGCCTCGAACGGACCTGGGCGTCGATGCGCCGCTGAGCCGGCGGTCGGCCGACCGACTCGGACTTCAGCTGGGGCGGACGCTCGCCACGGTCGTCAGGAGTTCGCCGTACTTCGCTCCGACGGCGTCGGCGGAGTACTGCTCCGCGGTCTCCCGGGCCGCTGCTCCCAAGCGCTGACGCAGCGCCGGATCGTCGACGAGGGCGTCCAGCGTCTCGGTCAGGCGGCCCGTGTCCCCCGGCGGCACCAGGACGCCGTTCACCCCGTCCTCGACGGCTTCATTGATCCCGGGGACGTCCGATGCGACGATGGCGCATCCGGCCGCCATGGCCTCGAGCAGCGCGACCGGAAGGCCGTCCTTGTCGCCCGACGCGGCGAGCACGGAGGGGAACACCGCGAGGTCGCACGCGGCGTACCGCCGCACGAGCTCCGCACGACCGAGCTGCCCCGCGAACGTCACGTCCAGTCCGAGCGCGCGGGATTCGAGCGACGCCCGCAACGGTCCGTCGCCGACGACGGTGAGCGAGACCGTAGGGCCGGACCCGAGTTCGCGCAGCGCGTCCAGCAGCACCTCGAGCCCCTTCTTCTCGACCAGCCGACCGACGAACAGGATCCGCGTCCGATCAGGTTCGGCCTCGACCGCGGGAACGGCCTGGACCGCGGAGAGATCGGCCCCCATCGGCAGGACCTGCACCGCGTCGGGCGCGGCACCCAACTCGATCACCCGTTCCCGCATCTCCGCGTTCATCACCGTCACTGCGCGCGCCCAGCGGACCACGCTGGACTTGAGCGCGCGCAGCGGCCGAGCGTTCAGCGCATAGAGGTCGCCGCCGAGCGTCGTCAGGAGCGCCGGCGTGCGACTCAGGGCCAGTCGGGCGACGACGCCCTGGGGGATGATCCAGTGGACGTGCGCGACGTCCGGCCGCCAGTCGCGGGCCGCCCGACGCGTCGCGATGAACTGCGCGACGAAGAAGGGCAGGACCTGCAGCCACCGTGACCGCTTCTCGCGGAGGTTCTCGATGATGGCCCCGTCGGCCAGGTCCTCCCAGCGGCGCGGGAAGTAGCCGTACCGGCGGATCTCGAGCGCGCCGAGACGCTCACGTTCGGGCGCTCCGGGCACGCGCGGCACGACGACCATGACGTCGAAGCGCGCGGCCTCGCGCTCGGCGAGGTCGCGGACGAACGCCGGGGTGCCATCGGACGCGTGCGCGGGGAACGTGGACGCGAGGACGAGCAGTCGCGGCTTCTGGCCTGCCATGTACGGGACCTCCAAGATGACGTCTCGGCCATCGGGTTCCGGGTGACGGCCTCCGACAGTCTACGGACGCGCAGGCTGTGCGAAACCGCAGCTCGCATCCGGGATAATCGGTCCGGATGAGCACCCTGTCGCGTTATCGCAAGCCCCTCCAGTACGCCTTCGCCCTGGTCGCGCTCGCCGCGATCGTCTGGATCGTGGCGGCCAACTGGGATGCGTTCTCGACCGCCGTGCTCGGAATGGAGCCGTGGTGGCTGCTGGGGTCGCTCGCCGCGGGGGCCGTCGCGGTCGTGTGCTCGATGCTCGCGTGGCGATCGATCGTGATCGCGTTCGGCCACCGGGTCTCCCGCGCCGACGCCTCGCGGATCATCTTCATCTCTCAGATCGGCAAGTACATACCCGGAGGCGTCTGGCCGATCGTGGCAGGGACGGCGCTGGGCATCCGCGCCGGCATCCCGGGGCCCATCACCGCCGCCACCATCCTGGTGCAGCTCCTCGTGAGCGTCGCCACCGGCTCCGTCGCGTCGATCGGCGTGCTGTTCGCATTCCCGCAGCTGCAGGAGTTCGCCTGGCTGGTCTGGGCGGCGGCCGCCCTCGGCATCCTCCTGCTGCTGCCTCCGGTGATGGAGCGCTGGCTCCGGTGGGGGTTCCGACTGATCCGGCGCAGCTCGACCCTTCCCGAGTCGATCGGAGCGGCATCGCTGGGCGTCGCCACGCTGTGGTCGTTCGCGAGCTGGGCGGCATTCGGGCTGCACCTGTGGTGCGTCGTCTCGGCGACGGTCGGACCCGACCCCGAGCTGATCCTGCTGTCCGTGTCGGCGTTCGCGTTCGCCTGGGTCGTGGGCTTCCTGTTCATCATCGCCCCCGCAGGCGCCGGCGTCCGCGAACTCGTCCTCGGCGTCGTGCTCGCGTCGAGCGTCGGGTCCGCGGCACTGCTCGGCATCGTGATCGTCAGCCGCATGATGCTCCTGGTCGTGGATCTCGCCATGTTCGGCGGCGCGCTGGTCTCCGCTCGACGCACGGCCGGAGGCGACCCTGCCGCGCTTCCCGACGGACTCCGCCCGGACGGTCCGGACGAAGCCGCGGGTGCGCCGGCCGACTAGCTGGGCGATCCGGGGGCCGACGTTCGCCCTCTCCCACAGGGTGTGGAAGGATCGAGTACCCGCCCCGCACACCCGAGAGCCCTGAATGTCCCCGAACCGCACGGAATCCTCCGCGCCAGGCGTCGAGGGGGTCATCGCCGACCACCTCGCGATCTGCGACGGTGCGAAGGCTGCTGGTCCCCAAGGAACCGTCGTCTTCTGCGTGTCCACCGACGACCCCGCCGAGGGGAAGGGCGACCTCTTCGTCGCCCTCGGCCTCGCTCGCGCGCTCAGTCGCAACGGCTGGGGGGTGCGTCTCTGGCCGATGAGCCGGTGGCACGATCCGCTCCCCGATGCGGATGTCGTCGTCAGCATGATCGAGTCCTTCGTGCCCGGCGGCGTCGCGGCGCGGACGGTGCTGCTCGGATGGGTCCGGAACTGGACCGAGCGCTGGGTCGAGCTGCCCTTCCTCGCCGCGTTCGACGGCTTCCTCGCCTCGTCGGCGGCCACGGCCGACGAGATGCGGGCGCGCTACGACGGCCCCGTCGGCGTGCTCCCGATCGGCGTCGATACCGACCTGTTCGATGGCGCCGCCGAGGCTCCCCGATCCGTCGACATCGTGACCACGGCGAACTTCTGGGGTGCCGAGCGCGAGCTGCAGGGCGCGATCGGCTCGGTATCGGAACACCATCGGGTCGACTGGTACGGGCAGAACGCCGCGCACCTCGACCTCCCGGACGGCATCGTCCACCGAGGCTCGGTACCGTTCGAGGAGCTCCCCGCGGTGTACGGCTCGGCGAAGCTCGTCCTCGATGACCTCATCCGACCCGCGAAGGCGTTCGGCAATCACAACAGCCGCCTCTTCGAGGCCCTGGCGTGCGGAGCCCTCCCGATCACCAACACCAGCTTGGGCCTCGCCGAGCTCGGCCTCGCCGAGGTGCCCTCGTACGGCGCCGAGACCACGCTGGTCGAGGTGGTCGACGGTCTGCTCGTCGACGACGCCGGGCGCGAAGCCGTCGCGGGCCGGCTCCGCGCGATCGTGCGGGATCGCCACTCGTACGGGGCGCGTGCGGAGTCGTTCGAGGCGTTCATCGCGCCGGTCCGAGCGGCAGGTCGACGGCAACGGCCGGACTGGTTGGGCTGGGCGACGGAGGTCCGCGAGTCGCTTCGCACGGCGGAGTTCGCGTTGGACGAGACCAGGTCAGGCCTTCATGCGGAGCAGCTGCGAAGCCGGAGGCTCCGATCGGAACTCGACCAGACGCACGCCCGGCTCAACGAGGTCGCGACCCGCCTCAGGGCCATCGAGACCCATCCGGTCTACCGGACGCTGTCCAAGGTCGCTCGCGTCGCGAAACCCGTGCCTCGCCCCGCCCGCAAGGACGCGCAGGGAAGACCGAAGTCGACCGAATAGACTCTCCACGTCATGAGTACCTCCTCCGATGCCGCCGCGATTCGCGCTGCTCGCTTCCGCACGCTCTCAGACCTCCCCATGGAGGAGACCGCGAAGGACGGCGGCGGATACAGCCTCGTCGGATCGTTGAAGGAGATCCTCGGCCGGCGGGAGATGCTCGGCCTGATGGTGCGCCGGGACCTCAAGGCGCGATACAAGGACTCCTCACTCGGATTCTTCTGGTCGCTCGTGCGTCCGCTCACGCAGTTGGCGATCTACTACGTCGTGCTCGGCCAGTTCCTCGGCGCAGCGCGAGGCATCCCGGACTTCGCCATCTACGTCTTCACCGGCCTCACCGCATACACGCTCTTCAGCGAGATCGTCCTCGGCGGAGCGGGGTCCATCGTCGGCAATGCGGGCCTGGTGAAGAAGATCTACCTCCCACGCGAGATCTTCCCTCTGGCCTCGATCGGATCGGCGATCTTCAACTTCGCGATCCAGCTCGGAATCCTGCTGCTGGCCACTCTCGTACTTGGTGCGTTCCCCATTCACGCCGGCCTCGCCTACTTCTTCCCGTCGCTGGCGATCCTCCTCGTCTTCGGCGCCGCCCTCGCACTGCTGCTCGCGGCGATCAACGTCTTCCTCCGGGACGTGCAGTACCTGATCGAGGTCGTCGTGATGCTCCTAATGTGGGCGTCGCCGATCGTCTACAGCTGGTCGATGGTCAAGAGCGTCGTGCAGCCATGGGTTCTCGACCTCTACACGAACAACCCGATCACGCTGGCGGTGCTCGGGTTCCAGAAGGCCTTCTGGACGGCAGGCGCCGACGCCTCCTATCCGGACGATCTCCTGCTGCGCCAAGGCATCGCTATCCTCGTCGGACTCGTCGGGCTGGTCGCGGCGCACGCGGTGTTCAACCGCATGCAGGGCGACTTCGCGCAGGCGCTGTAGGTGCACCGGCCGTGACCCGCGCGCGAGTGACCACGATCGTCGTGGCGTACAACTCCAGCAGCGTCCTTCCGGGCCTGCTCGCATCCCTCAAGGCCGCATCGACCGACGACGTCGATCTCGACGTGCTCGTCGTCGACAACGACAGCCGCGACCGGGACGCGAGCCGCAGGGCCGCCGAGACCGGTGGCGCGAGGTTCCTCGCGCTCGACCGGAACCTCGGCTACGGGGGCGGGGTGAACGCCGGCGCCCGGACCGTCACGGATGGCGACGGCTACCTCCTCGTATGCAACGCGGACCTCAGGTTCGAACCCGGCTCCATCGACTATCTGGTGCGGTTCGCCGAGGCCCACCCCGAGGTCGGCGCGTTCGGTCCCGCCATCCTGAACGAGGACGGCACCGTCTATCCGTCCGCCCGCCGGTCCCCCACCCTGCGCGAGGGCATCGGTCATGCGCTGCTCGGCGGAATCGCACCACGCAATCCCTGGTCCCGGCGGTACCGCGAGGAGTCGGTTCGCACCGATGGCCCGCGGTCGGCCGGATGGCTCTCCGGAGCCTGCCTCCTGGTCCGCACCGACTTGTTCCGCCGGCTCGGCGGCTTCGACGAGAGCTACTTCATGTACTTCGAGGACGTCGACCTCGGCGATCGTGTCCGCGCATCCGGCCACTCGAACATGTACGTTCCCGGCGCTCGGGTGACCCACCTCGGCGCCCATTCGACGAGCGATGCGTCGACCCGAATGCTCGCAGTCCATCACGACAGTGCGTATCGGTACCTCTCGAGGCGCTACCCCGCGTGGTGGCAAGCCCCGGTCCGTTGGCTCCTTCGGGCGGGCCTCTGGGTCCGCCTCAGATGGATCACGCGGCGCGCGCGGCCGCCCGCGACCGCCGCGCGAACAGCGCACTCGTGAACCGCCCACACCTCCCCGACATCCACGCAGAAACGGAGCGAATCCGCATGGCCAGCACTGGTTCGGTCAGCCCGGTCGGGCAGACTCCGGCTCCGGAGGTCATCAGCCTCCAGGACATCTCCAAGCGCTTCGTCATCCGCAAGGACAACTCGCTCAAGGAGCGACTCGTGACGCTCGGGCGGGCGGGCCGACGTCACCGCGAGGAGTTCTGGGCCCTCCGCGGCCTGACCGCGCAGCTCGAGGCGGGGCAGACCGTCGCGCTCATCGGGCACAACGGCTCCGGCAAGAGCACGCTGCTCAAGATCATCGGCGGCATCATCGAGCCGACCCGGGGCACCGTGCGCCGACGCGGACGCATCGCGGCCCTGCTCGAGCTCGGCGCGGGCTTCCATCCGGACCTCACCGGACGGGAGAACGTCTTCCTCAACGCCTCGATCCTCGGGATGTCGCAGTCCGAGACCGAGGCGAGGTTCGACGACATCGTCGCCTTCTCCGGGATCGGCGAGTTCATCGACACGCAGGTCAAGTTCTACAGCTCGGGGATGTACGTGCGCCTCGCCTTCGCGGTGGCCGTCCACACCGACCCCGACATCCTCCTCGTCGACGAAGTGCTCGCCGTCGGAGACGAGGCGTTCCAGCGGAAGTGCCTCGACACGATCAAGCGCTTCCAGACCGAGGGGCGAACCATCATCCTGGTGACCCACTCGATGGGTCAGGTGTCCGAGCTGGCGGATCGAGCCATCCTCCTGCATCACGGCGAGGTGATCCAGGACGGAGAACCGAACGCGGCGATCGCCGCGTTCCGCGACCTGCTGGAGGAGGAGCGCCGGGAGAACGAACGAGACGACCCACGGGAAGCCGCGCTCGAGAACGGCCGAGTGCTCTCAGCACACGTCGAGGCCGCGGGCCGCACCGTCGGTGCACCAATGCAGCCTGGCGATGACGTGGTGGTGACCACCACGCTGGAACACTCGACGGGTATCGAGGACTGGACCTGTGGCGTCCAGATCGACAACGCGATGGGACAGCCCGTGTGGAGCACGAACACGAGGCGCGCTGGAATCGATCTCGGGCCGTTGACCGGGCGACGCACGCTGGTGATCACAGCTCATCACGCGATGCTCGCGGGCGGCAAGTACTTCGTGAATGTATCGTTCATGGATGCCGCCGGGCGCCATCTGCACGACCTCGTTCAAGCAGCCAGCTTCAACGTCGCGGACCAGAAGGACGCCGGCGGCTCGATGTACGCAAGCCCATCGTTCGAGATCGTTCCCTGACGATCGCCGCGCACTGGTTCGGGACGCGTTCCGAGCCCCGGCGGGTACGCCCGAACGTTACTCGGTCGCAAGCAGGTGCTTCAGGTACTGCCCGTAGCCGCTCTTGACGAGCGGCGCGGCGAGTTCACCGAGTTGCGCGTCGTCGATCCATCCGGCACGCCACGCGATCTCCTCGATGCAGCCGATCTTGAAGCCCTGGCGGTCCTCGATGACGCGGACGTACTCGGACGCCTGCATCATCGACTCGAAGGTTCCGGTGTCGAGCCAGGCGGTGCCACGGTCCAGCACCTGCACGTTGAGCCTGCCGGCTTCGAGGTACCGCTCGTTCACCGTCGAGATCTCAAGTTCTCCACGCGCGCTGGGCTCGATGGTCTTCGCGATCTCGACCACCTCGTTGTCGTAGAAGTACAGGCCGGGAACGGCGTAGTTGCTCTTCGGCTCGGCGGGCTTCTCCTCGATCGAGAGCGCGGTGAAGTTGTCGTCGAACTCCACGACGCCGTATGCGGTGGGGTCGCTCACCTGGTAGGCGAAGATGACAGCGCCCTCGATGTCGTTGTGCTGCCGCAGTGCCGAACCGAGTCCGGTGCCGTGGAAGATGTTGTCGCCGAGGACCAGCGCGACCGACTCGTCGCCGATGAACTCCTCGCCGATGATGAAGGCCTGGGCCAGCCCGTCCGGTGACGGCTGCACGGCGTACTCGAGGCGGATTCCGAGGTCGGAGCCGTCGCCGAGCAGCGCCTTGAACTGCGCGTTGTACTCGGGCGTCGTGATGATGAGGATCTCGTTGATGCCCGCCATCATCAGCGTCGACAGCGGGTAGTAGATCATGGGCTTGTCGTAGATGGGCATGAGCTGCTTCGAGATGCCCTTGGTGATCGGCCAGAGCCGCGTGCCGGATCCACCGGCGAGGATGATGCCGCGCATCGGTCAGTTCCCCTTGGAGTTCAGCGAGTCGTAGAAGGCGCGAGCGGCCTCCCATGTGGGCAGCAGTCCGGATTCCGCGGCCTCGGCGAGGGTCGGAGCGTCGGTGTCCTTCGGCGAGAGCAGCAGGTCGCCATCGTCGAGCGTGAAGTCCAACCCGATCTCGCGGTCGAGCGGGTTCACTCCGTGCTCCCGCGGCGCGTTGAACGGCGCGGTCACGAGGTAGCTCACCGTCGCGTCGTCCGTGAGTGCGACGAAGCAATGGCCGAGTCCCTCGGCGATGTAGATCGCCCGCCGGTCCTGCTCGTCGAGCAGCACCGAGTCCCACTCGCCGAAGGTCGGCGAGCCGACCCGGATGTCGACGACGAAGTCGAGCACCGCACCGCGTGTGGCCGTGACGTACTTCGCCTGGCTCGGCGGGATGTCGGCGAAGTGGATCCCGCGGACGACGCCTCGCTTCGACACCGACGTGTTGGCCTGCGCGAGCGAGAGCGGATGTCCGATCGCCTCCTCGAGGCGATCGAAGCGATACCACTCGAGGAAGACACCGCGGTCGTCGCCGAACTGCTTCGGGATGATCTCGTAGCTGTCGGGGATCTTCAGTTCGCGGATCTGCACCCCGGAAGTCTACCCAAGCCCGGTCGCGTCGCCCCATCGCAGCGCTCAGCACCGACCTCGGTAGGATGAAACGCGTGTCAAGACTCCTCGTGACCGGCGGTGCCGGCTTCATCGGCTCGAACTTCGTCCACTACGTGCTCGCCAACACCGATCACTCGGTGACGGTGCTCGACAAGCTCACCTATGCCGGCAACCTCGCCTCGCTCGACGGGCTCCCCGAGGACCGCTTCCGGTTCGTGAAGGGCGACATCTGCGACGCCGAACTCGTCGACGCGCTCTTCGCCGAGCACGACGCGGTCGTGCACTACGCCGCCGAGAGCCACAACGACAACTCGCTGTCGAACCCGCGGCCGTTCCTCGACACGAACATCATCGGCACGTACACGCTGCTCGAGGCGGCGCGGAAGCACGACATCCGCTTCCACCACATCTCGACCGACGAGGTCTACGGCGACCTCGAGCTCGACGACCCGGCGAAGTTCACCGAGCAGACCCCCTACAACCCGTCGAGCCCGTACTCCTCGACCAAGGCCGGCAGCGACCTGCTCGTCCGAGCCTGGGTGCGTTCGTTCGGCGTGAAGGCGACGATCTCCAACTGCTCGAACAACTACGGGCCGTACCAGCACGTCGAGAAGTTCATCCCGCGCCAGATCACGAACGTGCTCCGTGGCGAGCGCCCGAAGCTCTACGGCAAGGGCGAGAACGTCCGCGACTGGATCCATGCGAACGACCACTCCTCGGCCGTCCTCACGATCCTCGAGAAGGGCGTCATCGGCGAGACCTACCTGATCGGGGCCGATGGGGAGCGCAACAACAAGGACGTCGTCGAGCTGATCCTGACGACGCTCGGGCAGCCCGCCGACGCCTACGACCACGTGGTCGACCGACCGGGCCACGACCTGCGGTACGCGATCGACTCGACGCGCCTGCGCACCGAGCTCGGCTGGGAGCCGCAGTTCTCCGACTTCGAGTCGGGCCTGGCCGACACGATCGCGTGGTACCGCGACAACGAGGCCTGGTGGGCTCCGCAGAAGGACGAGACCGAGGCCAAGTACACGGCGCAGGGCCAGTAGCGTGCGCGTGCTCATCACCGGCGCGAACGGGATGCTGGGCCGGGACCTGCAGGCGGCGCTCGCGGGGCGCGAGGTGACCGCACTCGGTCGCGCCGACCTCGACGTGACGGATGCGGCCGCGGTCGCCGCGGCCGTGGCGGGGCACGACGTGGTCGTCAACTGCGCCGCCTACACGAAGGTCGACGACGCCGAGGCGCACGAGGACGAGGCCTACGCGGTGAACGCGACGGGCACGGCGAACCTCGCAGGGGCCTGCGCGGCGATCGGGGCGCGCCTCGTGACCGTCTCGACCGACTACGTGTTCGACGGCAACGCCACCGAGCCGTACGCCGAGGACCTCCCCCGCGATCCGATCAACGCCTACGGACGCACCAAGGCAGCCGGCGAGGAGCTCGCGCTCGCCGCGCACCCGAGCGGCACGTACGTGGTCCGCACGGCCTGGCTGTACGGTGCCCACGGCGCGAACTTCGCGCAGACGATGCTCAACCTCGCGAAGTCGAAGGACTCGTGGTCGGTCGTCGACGACCAGCTCGGCCAGCCCACGTGGACGGCCGACCTCGCCGCCCAGATCGTGGCGCTGCTCGATGCCGACGCCCCGGCGGGCGTCTACCACGGCACGAACTCCGGCGAGGCGACCTGGTACGAGTTCGCCAGGGCGGTGCTCGAGGAAGCCGGTCTGGACCCCGAGCGGATCACGCCGACCGACAGCTCGTCCTTCGTCCGCCCCGCTCCGCGCCCGTCGTACTCGGTGCTCGGGCACGATGCATGGGCGGCAGCCGGGATGTCAGAGATGCGCCCGTGGCGCGACGCGCTCGCGGACGCGGTCCGGTCCGGCGCCCTCACCAGCTGACTCGAGCGAGGGCGTCGCGGCATCCGGCCGGACCACGGGCGGATGCCGCGACGCGCTCGCCGTCAGAGCATGCGCGAGTACAACTCGACCTGCATCCGGCGTGACCATCGCGACTGCAGCGTGGAGATGTCGGTGTCGAGGATCTTCGGGTCCCTCGTCTTCGATTCGAAGTGGTACAGACGCGCCCAGGGCGAGAACACCGCGGACCGGCCGGTCGCACGGATCTTCATGTTCAGGTCGACGTCGTTGTAGTTGCCCGGGAAGGCCAGGCTGAAGCCGCCGACCTCGAGGAAGACGTCGCGTCGGACGAGCGCGCAGGCCGCGGTGACGCCGGAGACCTCGTGATCGACGCTGAGCGACTTGATCGAGTCGTCGCGGCCGCCCTCCCAGCCGAAGGCGGCGTGACCGGCGACACCGCCGGTGTAGACCTGCCCGGAGTGCTGCAGCGTGCTGTCCTCGAAGTAGAGCTGCGCGCCGACGATGCCGACGCCCGGCTGCCGACCTATGCCGACCATCGTCTCGAGCCAGTCCGGCGTCACGATCTCGACGTCGTCGTTGAGCAGCATCAGGAACTCGCCCCGCGCCGCAGCGGCACCGCGATTCATCTTGCCGCTGAAGTTGAACGGGGCATCCCACAGCACGAGGCGAAGCCGGTCGCCGCAGATGCGCTCGAGCTCCTCGACGACCGACGTCGGCGTCTCGGCATCCGCCACGATCACGACCTCGACGTTGCGGTACGTCGAGCCGTCGATCACGCCCCTGACCGCCTCGACGACGAGCACCCGATCGATGCCGCCGATCTCCGCGCTGCTCCCGCGGGTCGGGATGACGACCGAGACCAGCGGCTCGTCCTCGACCGAGTACCGCACCCGCCGGAGGAACGGCTCGACCTGCTCGACGCTCGCGCTGACCCCACGAGACGAGAGTTCGTGCTCGACGACCCGGCGCTGCGCGTCGGACGTGCCGGCGTAGTCGTCGTGGGCCAGGTCCTCCACCGCGAGGACCTCGGGGATCAGCGCGACCGTCTCGCCCGCGCGATCGAGCCGGAGGACGACGTCGAGGACCTGCGAGCGGCGCGCGTCGGCGCGCAGCCCGCCGAGGCGACGAAGCGCACCGACGCGGACCGCGACGACCGGGCCGAGGTAGTCGTTCCCGAACAGCCGGAGCGGCGAGAAGAGCGGGCGGAGCAGCGGTGCCCCATGGTCGGTCGTGGAGTCGCCGTAGGCGGCCTGCACCTCGGGGAATCGTGCGAAGAAGCCGTCCAGCTTGGCGATGCCGTCCGGGACGAGGCGGCCGCCCCGCACGATGACGAGCAGCTCCGCGGCGGTCCGTGCGATCAGGGCGTCGAGGGTCGCGGCATCCGCCTCGGTCAGCCGCGCACCGGTCTCGCGCGCCGCGTCGGCGAGGTCGGCCCGCATCGCCTCGTCGACGCCGCCGTGCGCGA
>NZ_SDPL01000130.1 GCF_004135055.1 Agromyces binzhouensis
GAGGTCGGCGTCGGCGAGGCCGAGTCCGGCGAGCGCGGACGGCACGGGCGTCCAGTCGGCGTCGAGCAGCCCGAGCTGGGCCTTCTGCCGCAGCACGCGCCGCAGCGCCGTGTCGATGAGCCCGACGTCCACCGCCCCGGCCTCCACGGCCGCGCGCAGCGGGTCGCCGAACGCCTTCACGGTCGGGAGTTCGACGTCGAGCCCCGCCTCGAGTGCCGCGGCTGCGGCATCCGCCCAGGTGTCGGCGACGCCGTGCAGCAGCTTCAGGAACGCCACCGCGAAGTAGTCCGCGACGACCGTGCCGTCGAAGCCCCAGGTCTCGCGCAGCAGTTCCGTGAGCAGCCGCCGGTCCGCTGCCGACGGCACGCCGTCGAGGTCGGAGTACGAGTTCATGACGCTGCGCGCCCCGCCCTCGCGCACCGCCATCTCGAACGGCGGCAGGAGCACGTCGCCGAGCTCGCGCGGTCCGATCGAGACGGGAGCGAGGTTGCGTCCGGCCTTCGAGGCCGAGTAGCCGACGAAGTGCTTCAGCGTCGCCACGAGGCCGGATGTCTCGAGCCCGCGCACGTACGCGGTGCCCACCGTCGCGACGAGGTAGGGGTCCTCGCCGATGGTCTCCTCGACGCGGCCCCAGCGCGCGTCGCGGACGACGTCGAGCACGGGCGCGAGGCCCTGGTGCACGCCGACCGAGCGCATGTCGGCGCCGATGCGCCGAGCCATCCGCTCGACCAGCGCCGGGTCGAATGACGCGCCCCACGACAGCGGAACGGGGTAGGCGGTCGCACCCCACGCGGCGAAGCCCGCGAGGCACTCGTCGTGCGCGATCGACGGGATGCCGAGGCGGTTCGCACCGACGATGCGCCGCTGCATGCGCGCGAGCGAGAGCGCGCCGACCGCCGCGTCGACGGGCGCCGTGCCGAACGGACGCGTCACCTGGCCGAGGCCCGACGGGAGCAGCGCGTCGAGGTCGACGTCGTCGTTCAGGTCGTGCTGGTGCGGGGCGACGTCGCCGCCGCCGTCGTCGGCCGCGCCGACCCACACGCCGTAGAGCTGCGCGAGCTTCTCGTCGAGCGTCATCTCGGCCATCAGCGCCGCCACGCGCTCGTCGATGGGGCGCGCGGCGTCGCGCCACGCGGCATCCGCCACCTGTGTCGCCCCGCCGATGGGGGTCGAGCCGTCGAGCGCGGTCATCCCTTCACCGCCCCGGTGAGGCCGCCGACGATCCGGCGCTCGAACACGCTGAAGAAGATGAGCGCGGGGATCATCGACAGCGACGTGAACGCGAGCACCTTCGCCGTGTCGACGGAGTACTCCGAGGAGAACGCCTGCACGCCGAGCGGCAGGGTGAAGGCCGCCTGGTCGTTGAGGATGAACAACGGAAGCAGGTAGCTGTTCCAGCTTCCGACGAACGCCAGGATGCCGACGGTCACGACGCCGGGCACCGAGAGCGGCAGCACCATCCGCCAGAAGAAGCCGAGTCGGCTGCAGCCGTCGATCGCGGCCGCCTCCTGGATCTCCTCGGGGATCGCACGCAGGAAGGGCACCAGGATGATGATCGTCACCGGAAGCGCGAACGCGATCTGCGGCAGGATCACCCCGCCGAGCGAGTTCATGAGGCCGAGCGAGCGCACCACGATGTACAGGGGGGTGATCGCCACGGTGAGCGGGAACATCAGGCCGGCGGCGAAGAGGGCGTACAGCGCTCCGCGTCCGGCGAAGTTGTAGCGCGCCAGGACGAAGCTCGCCATCAGGCCGAGCACGATGACGCCGAGCGTGGTCGCGAAGCCCACGATGGCGGAGTTCAGCACCTGACGCCAGAACACCTCGCCGGTCAGCACGTCCAGGTAGTTCGCGAAGACCCACGGGTCGGGCAGCCCCGACGGGTCCACCGTGATCTGCGAGTTCGTGCGGAAGCCGCCGATGATGATGTAGGCGATCGGCGCGAGCATCAGTCCGATGACGACCAGTGCGACGAGGTACACGATCGGGCTCGCGGCCCGCAGACGGGGCGACTTCGATGGACGGCCGCGTCGACGGAGCGGAAGCACCGCGGCCGCGGTCTCGGGGTAGGCGGTCATCGCTGGAACCGGCCCTTCTTCTGGTCTCCGGTGATCGCGCCTTCGGTGTCGCGTCGGAGGACGAATCGCTGGTAGACGAGTGCCACCACGAGTGAGATGACGAACAGGACGACGGCCACGGCGTTGCCGTATCCGAAGTTGCCGGCGTTCCTGCCCTCGGCGACCATGTACGTCGCCATGGTGGAGGTGCCGGCGGTCGAGGCGACGTACTGGCCCCAGATGATGTACACGAGGTCGAACAGCTGGAGTGATCCGATGATCGACAGGAACGCCCAGATCCGGAGCGTCGGGCCCATCAGCGGCAGCGTGATGTGGCGCTGGATCTGCCAGAACGTCGCACCGTCGATCGCGGCGGCCTCGTTGAGCTCGTCCGGGATGCCCTGCAGGCCGGCCAGGAAGAGGATGACGGCGAAGCCGATGTACTTCCAGGTGATGATGCCCATGAGCGTCCAGATGGCGAGATCGGGATTGCTCAGCCAGTCCTGGGCGAGGAAGCCGAGGCCCATCTTCTCGAGCTGGTCGTTGACCGCGCCGTTCGTCTGGAGCATGAGGCTCCAGCCGGTGCCGACCACGACCTCGGCGATGACGTACGGGACGAAGATGAGGACGCGGATGATCGACTGGCCGCGCATCCGGCGATTCAGGAGCAGCGCGAGCAGGAACGCCGCGGGCCCCTGCAGGAGCAGCGACAGCACCACGATCGTGCCGTTGTGCAGCACCGCCTCCTGGAAGGCCGGATCCTGGACGATGGTGAGGTAGTTCCGGAACCCGATGAAGTCGGTGGGCGGTCCGAAGCCCTTCCAGCTGAAGAAGCCGTAGTAGGCGGCCATGACGACCGGGAAGATCACCAGGCCGAGGAAGACGATGAGTGCCGGACCGACCAGCAGGGCGATCTCGAGCCTGGCGCCCCAACCGTTGCCGCGACGGCGCCGGGGGGACGGGGGCGTCGCCTGGGCGACGCCCCCGTCGCGGTGCGCGGGCCCTGTCGGCACGTCGATCTCCGTCGCAGAGTCCACGCGAGCGGTCATCGCCTGATCACTCCTTGGCGGCGGCCGCGTCGACGGCCTCGATGATCTGCTCGGGCGAGCCGCTTCCCGCGAGCATGTCGACGACCGCGACGTTCAGCGCGTTGCCGACGTTCTGCCCGTAGACCGTGTCGAGCCACTGCGACGCGTAGGGCGCCGCGTTGTACGCCTCGAGGATCTGCTGCAGGTAGGGCTCGGTGACCGCCTCCTGGGCGACCGTGTTCACGGGCGGCGCGTTGAAGGCCTCGTAGTAGGCCTGCTGCACGTCGGCGGTGCCGATGTAGTTGAGGAAGTCCACGCACGCGTCGGGGGCATCCACCGAGCACGAGTAGCCGTCGACGCCGCCCATCATCGAGCCGGGCTCGCCGTCGCCGCCCTCGACCTCGGGGAACGGGAACCAGGCGAGGTCGGGGAGCGGCTGCTGGTCGGGCGTGAGCGAGGCGATCACGCCCGGGTTCCAGGCGCCCATGAGTTCCATCGCGGCCTCGTGGTTCGCCAGGAGACCGGCGGAGCTGCCGGCGCCCTGCTGGGCCGACGTGGTGAGGAACCCCTGGTTGAAGGGCTCGGTGTCGGCGAAGTCCTGCAGGTCCTCACCCGCGCGGACCCAGCACTCGTCGCTGAAGTCGCGCTCGTCGGCGGCCTTGGCGAGCGTGTCCGGGCTGCACTCGCGGAGGGCGAACCAGTAGTACCAGTGGGCGGCCGGCCAGGCGTCCTTCGCGCCGAGCGCGATCGGCGCGACTCCCGTCTCCTTCAGCTTCGCGACGGCGTCGTCCAACTCGTCGACCGTGGTCGGGTTCTCGGTGATGCCGGCCTCGTCGAAGAGGTCCTGGCTGTAGAACAGTCCGCCGGGCAGCACCGCGATCGGCATCGCGTAGACCTTGCCGTCGAGGGTGTTCGCCGAGTAGGCGGCGTCCGGGATCTCCTCCGCGGCCGCCCCGGTGATGCCGTCGGTGAGGTCCTTGAGCTGGCCGGCCTCGACCATGGCGGCCATCTTGCCGCCGCCGCGCTGGAGGAAGACGTCCGGCGCGTCGCCCGCGTTGAGGGCCGTCTGGAGCTTGCCGTCGAGGTCCTCGTTCTGGATCGCCTGGATGTCGACGGTGACCCCGGGGTTGTCGGCCTCGAAGTCGGCGACGGTCTGCTCCCAGAACTCCTTGCCCGGACCCGTCGAGGCGTTGTGCCAGAGCGTCAGTTCGACGTCTCCGCCGTCCTGCGAGTCTCCCGCACTGCACCCCGCGAGGGCGCCGGCTGCGAGGAGTGCGGTGGTTCCGATCACCGCGATCCTGCCGATGCTGCGTCTGTTCATCATTGAACCTCTCGAAAATTTCGACGTCAACGTCGAAAGTGATGTGGACGTGATGAATATACGCCTCAGCCGATATGCGGTCAAGCGCAACAAATCTGGCGAGGGTGGCCCCGTTCGCTCGCTCGCGAACCTAGAGTGGTGCGCGTGACCGACCGAAACGGCAGTACCGGGAGTTTCGACGGGGTGCATCGACGCAACCTGGCGAGGATCCTCGGACTCGCGCACCTCGAGGGACCGCTGTCCCGGGCCCGCATCACCGCGCTCACGGGGTTGAACCGTTCGACCGTGGCCTCCCTCGCCGGCGAGCTCGTCGAACTCGGGCTCGTCGAGGAGCGCGCTCCCGACCCCACCAATCGCGTCGGGCGCCCGTCGCCCGTCGTCGCAGCGGACCCCGGTGTCGTCGCGGTCGCCGTGAACCCCGAGGTCGACGCCGTGACCCTCGCGGCCGTCGGTCTCGGCGGTCGGATCGACGCTCGCGAGCGCATCGAGGTCGATGAGCTCGTGACGCCCGAGCGCACCGCGCTGCTCGTCGCCGACGCGATCCGGCGCTGGCGCGACGGCGACCTCGCCCACGCCCGATTCGCCGGCGTCGGACTCGCGGTCCCCGGCCTCGTGCGCACCTCCGACGGGCTCGTCCGGTTCGCGCCGCACCTCGAATGGCACGAGGCGCCCGTGCGCGAGTTCGTCGAGGAGGCCACGGGCCTGCCCGCCTCCGTCGGCAACGATGCGAGCCTCGGAGCGCTCGCCGAGCACCTCTTCGGAGCAGGACGCGGCGTCGACGACCTGGTCTACCTGAACGGCGGCGCGAGCGGCATCGGCGGCGGCCTCGTCGTGCACGGCCGTGCCGTCGAGGGCCGGAGCGGGTACGCGGGCGAGTTCGGCCAGAACCGACCCGGGATCGCCTCGCCCGGGGATCGCCGCGCGGGCGGCGGCGTCCTCGAGGACGAGGTCGGTCGCGCGAGGCTCCTCGAGGCCCTGGGGCTGAGGACGGCGGACGAGCCGACCCTGGCCGGCGCCATCCGCTCGGCCGTCGACGCCGGCGACCCGGCGATCGCCGCAGAGCTCGATCGGCAGCGCCGCATCCTCGCGACCGCCCTCGCGAACGCCGTGAACGTGCTGAACCCGTCGCTCGTGATCCTCGGCGGGTTCCTCGCGACGCTCGCGGAACTGGATCCGGCCGCACTGAGGGCCGCGGTCGCCGCCCAGGCCATGCCCGCGGCGATGGAGGACGTCGACGTCGTGGTCGCCGCACTCGGCGAGGATCGCCTCATGATCGGCGCCGCCGAACTCGCGTTCGCGAGGCTCCTGGCGGACCCGCTGTCGGTCGCCGGCTGACGGGCCGAGGGCGCCGGGAGCCGCCGCCGGGTCGCCTCGGCTTGCGTCCACGGGGGGTCGGGGCGCTACACTCGAAGCTCAGTCGAATCGATTCGAGGCCACGACGGCCGAGATCGCTCCCGGCGGCGCCCCACGGGGCGCCGTTCCTGTTCGCCCGGCGCCCGACGGTGCGCGCCAGCACAGCCGCCTCCGCACGTCCGCACTCCAGCACGCCTCGGGAACCGCCATGTCCACCGCCTCCATCCCCATCGTCCGACCGGACGACTACACCGCCGCCCGCCACCCCGGCGACCTCCTCAGCCGCCGCCAGCGCCTCGTCTACGTGCTGGTGCTCGGCGCGCTCACCGCGCTCGGCCCGTTCACGGTCGACCTCTACCTCCCCGCGTTCCCCGCGCTCGAGTCCGAGTTCGGCGTCGGCGCCGCCGCCGTGCAGATCACGCTGACCGGCACGATGATCGGCTTCGGCCTCGGCCAGCTCGTCGTCGGCCCGTGGAGCGACAAGGTCGGACGCCGGCTGCCCCTCATCCTCGCGACCGCCCTGCACATCGCCGCGTCGATCGCGGCCGCGCTCGCGCCCGACATCGCCTGGCTCGCGTTCTTCCGCCTCATGCAGGGCTTCGGCGCCGCCGCGGGCGGCGTGGTCGCGATGGCGATGGTCCGCGACCTGTTCGGCGGCAAGCCGCTCGTGCGCATGCTCTCGCGCCTCGCGCTCGTCAACGGCCTCGCTCCCGTGATCGCGCCGGTCATCGGCTCGCAGCTGCTCGCCTTCATGGACTGGCGGGGCGTCTTCTGGGTGCTCGCCGGCTACGGCGTCGTCGTCGTCGTCTCGGTCGCGTTCCTGATCGTCGAGACGCTGCCCGAGTCGCGCCGCCACGTGGCGGGCCACTCGTCGATGCGCGAGCGCTACCGCGCGCTCTTCCGCGACCGCGTCTACCTCGGCGCCGCGATCATCGGCGGCATGACGTTCACGGGCCTGTTCGCGTACCTGACGACCTCGTCGTTCCTGTTCCAGCAGGTGTACGCGTTCAGCCCGCAGGAGTTCGGCCTGATCTTCGCGGTGAACTCCGTCGGCGTCATCATCGGCGTGCAGACCGCGTCGAGGCTCATCCGCGGGCCGATCCCGCCGCAGTACGTGCTCGCGGGCGCGACCATCGTGCACGCCGCGATGGCGATCGCGATCATCGTGCTCGACTCGTCCGGCGCCGGCTTCTGGGGCACCGCGATCCCGCTGTGGATCTACATCACCGCATGCGGGTTCAGCTTCCCCTCCGTGCAGGTGCTCGCCCTCGCGCACCACGGCGCCGAGGCCGGTACGGCTGCGTCGCTGCTCGGCGCGCTGAACTTCGGCCTGGCGGGCGCGATCTCGCCGCTCATCGGCCTGTTCGGCGTCGACAGCGCGGTGCCGATGGCGGCGTTCATGCTCGGTGCCGCGGTGATCGCGATCGCCTCGGTCTGGCTGCTCGTCCGCCCGAAGACGGTCCCCGCGCTCAGCGACTGATCGCGCAGGGGGCGGATGCCGCGTGCCGCATCGGCCGCGGCATCCGCTCGTCGCACGAGCCCGGGCGCGGCCCGGCCCGGGGCGCCGTCCTGCGCGGGGTCCGAGGCACG
>NZ_SDPL01000131.1 GCF_004135055.1 Agromyces binzhouensis
GGTCGGGGCGGTCGCGCTCGCCGCCGGCGCGGCACCGGCCGAGGCGGCCGCGGCATCCGGCTGGAGCTTGCGGACGCGCTGGCCGAACAGGTCGCTGCGGAGCGCGTAGACGATGGCGAACACGAACACCCACAGCAGGAGCAGGAAGCCGAGCTGCAGGACGAGCAGCGTGAGTTCACTCATCGATCGGGCCCCCAGAATCCGCCGTCGTCGCGGCGCGGGGAAGCCGGGTCGATGCGGGAGGCCGCAGTCTCGGTCGGGTCGGCTTGGGCGAGCACCCGGAACACGATACGCGAGCGACCGATCGTGATGACCGAGTCGGGCTCGAGCACCGACTCCTTGACGGCGCGGCCGTCGAGCTGGGTGCCGTTCGTCGAGCCGAGGTCGCGCACGCGGGCCCGTTGGCCGTCCCACTGCACCTCGGCGTGCCGACGCGATGCGCCCGAGTCGTCGAGCGTGAGGTCGGCCTCGCTGCCGCGGCCGATGACCGTGCGGCCCTTGAGGATCGGATGGCGGCGGCCGTCGACGTCGAGCACGGGAGTCCAGGCGACGCGGCCCTTCACGTTCTGCGACTCGACCTGCACCATGCCCTCGGACAGGCCCGGATCGGGGTGGAGCACGATCGTGATGCCACCGGCGAACTGGAAGCGCTGGTTCGCAGCGTGCTTCTGCACCAGGTCGGTGAGCTCGTCGACGAGTGCCGGGCCGAGCGAGTCCATGCGCTGGTGGTCGGCGGGAGACATCCGCACGATGAAGCGGTTCGGCACGAGGACGCGGTCTCGGGAGACGACGGCCGCCTTCGTGTCGATCTCGCGCTTGAGCGCCGCCGTGATCTCCACGGGCTGCAGCCCCGAGCGGAAGGTCTTGGCGAACGCGCCGTTGACCGCGCGCTCGAGACCCTTCTCGAAGTTGTCCAGTAGGCCCACAGGTCTCCCGTCCGGTGCGTTTTCGACTCACATGCTAACCGCAGGCCGTGCCAATGCGCCGGGCTCCGGCACGAACGATGCGGTTCCGAGAGCTTCGACTCAGTCGAAGGCCGCGGCCTGCTCGTCCTCGTCCATGTCCAGCGACAGGGTCGGGATCGACGCCGTGAGCAGCGTGCCGTCGGCACGCCGCGCACCGCGGACGTTCCGCATCGTCGGTGCCCCGACCCGCCGCGCGCCGTGCCCGTCGAGCCGGACCGTCACGGGCGTGTCGGCGGTCACCACGACCTCTTCTCCGCGCACCTCGATCAGCAGCGAGGCGTTCGGCCCACCCGTCTCGAGCTGGAACCGGATCGCCTCCTCGGTCAGGTCGACCCTGACCCGGGTGCCCCGGATGGTGAGCCGGAACGAGAGCCGCTCCCAGCCGTCGGGGAGCCGCGGGTCGAAGGTGAACCGGCCGTTGTGGTCGCGGAAGCCGCCGAAGCCGGACACCAGCCCCGCCCAGACGCCGCCCGTGGAGGCCACGTGCACGCCGTCGGCGGCGTTGTGGTGCAGGTCGGCGAGGTCGACGAACAGCGCCGAGCGGAAGTAGCGCAGCGCGAGCTCGTGGTACCCGACCTCGGACGCGATGATCGACTGCACCACCGCCGACAGCGTCGAGTCGCCCGTGGTCAGCGGGTCGTAGTACTCGAAGTCGGCCAGCTTCTCCTCGGTCGTGAAGCGATCGCCCTGCAGGTACAGGGCGAGCACCACGTCGGCCTGCTTCAGCACCTGGAACCGGTAGATGACGAGCGGGTGGTAGTGCAGCAGCAGGGGGAGGCGGTTGTCGGGCGTGTGCTCGAGGTCCCACAGCTCCTTCTCGAGGAACGCGGCATCCTGCGGGTGCACGCCGAGCATCTCGTCGAACGGGATGTGCATGTACGCCGCGGCGCGGCGCCAGCCGGCGACCTCGGCCGGCGTCACCCCGAGCCGTTCGACGAGCCGCTTGTGCGCGTGCGGGTCGAGGACCTGGAGGTTGTCGACCGCCCCGGCCGCCGCGGCGAGGTTCGCGCGCGCCATGACGTTCGTGTAGAGGTTGTCGTTCACCACGGTCGTGTACTCGTCGGGTCCGGTGACCCCGTGGATGTGGAACACGTCGTCGGTGTTGGTGCGCCAGAAGCCGAGGTCCTCCCACATGCGGGCGGTCTCGACGAGGATGTCGATCGCGCCGCGCGCGAGGAAGTCCTCGTCGCCCGTCGCGGCCACGTACTGGCAGAGCGCGTACGAGATGTCGGCGTCGATGTGGTACTGCGCGGTGCCGGCCGCGTAGTACGCGCTCGACTCCTGGCCGTTGATGGTGCGCCACGGGAACAGCGCCCCGTGCTGGTTCATCTCGAGCGCGCGGGCGCGGGCGGGCTCGAGCATCCGCTGCCGGAATCGCAGCACGTTCCGCGCCACGATGGGCGCGGTGTAGCTGAGGAACGGCATCACGTAGATCTCGGAGTCCCAGAAGTAGTGTCCGCCGTAGCCCGAGCCCGACACCCCCTTCGCGGCGACGCCGCCGCCGTCGGTGCGGGCCGTGGCCTGGACGAGCTGGAACAGGTTCCACCGCGTCGCCTGCTGCAGCTCGGGCTGGCCGGCGATCTCGACGTCGGAGCGGGCCCAGAAGTCCTCCAGCCAGGCGCGCTGCTGCGCGAACAGCTCGGCGACGCCGACCTCGGCCCCCCGGTCGAGGGTGCGCTCGCACCGGTCGACGAGTTCGCGCGCAGGGACCTTCCTGGCCGTGTGGTAGCTGACGAGCTTCGTGATGCGGATCGGCACGCCCTGCCGGGCGCGGACGCGGTAGATGTGCTTGGCCAGGTCGTCGCCGATCGAGCTGCTCTCGCTGAACTCGTTGTCGGTCGTGATCGAGTGCTGCGCGCCGACCGCGATGGCCATCTTCGAGTTCGTCGTCTGGTAGCCGAGGACGTAGCGGCCGTCCTCCGTCCGCTTCTGCACGCGCGGCTGCAGCACGCGCTCGGTGAAGGTCTCGGCCTTGCGCGGGTCGAACGCGCCCGGCGCCTCCGTCACTCCGCTCCGGTACTCGTCGCGTCCGTCCTGGCGGTTCAGGATCTGGCTGGAGATCGTCACCGCCGCGTCGGCGTCGAGGAGCTCGACCTCGTAGTCGATCACGCCGAGGTGGCGGTCGGTGAAGCTCACCATGCGGCGGCTCGTGATGAGCACGCGCTTGCCCGACGGCGTGCGCCACTCGATCCGACGGCTCAGGACGCCGAGCCGGAAGTCGAGCCGGCGCTCGTACCCCATGATCTCGGCC
Source organism: Agromyces binzhouensis (assembly GCF_004135055.1). Taxonomy (GTDB): domain Bacteria; phylum Actinomycetota; class Actinomycetes; order Actinomycetales; family Microbacteriaceae; genus Agromyces; species Agromyces binzhouensis. The sequence continues at coordinate 3,217 of NZ_SDPL01000131.1, forward strand.
TCGGTGAGGACGAGCGGCTCGTCGTCGACGTAGAGGCGCAGGACCTTGGCATCCGGCGCGTTGACGATCGTCTGCCCGACGCGCGCGAACCCGAACGCCTCCTCGGCGTGGCGGATCGGCCACGTCTCGTGGAAGCCGTTGATGAACGTGCCGTGCACGTGGCCGTCGCGGCCCTCCTCCACGTTGCCGCGGAGGCCCAGGTAGCCGTTGCCGACGGCGAAGAGGGTCTCGGTGCGGCCCATGTCGTCGACGCCGAACTCGGTCTCGACGAGCGCCCACTCGTCGACCGGGAAGATCGTGCGGTTCAGCGGATCGGTGTCGGCGAACCTCATGCGCGGTCCTCCTCTTCTGGTGCGGTGGGTGCTGCGGCGGTCGGGGTCTGGGGGTCGGCTGCGTCGTTGACGATGGCGGATGTCTCTCCGGCGCGCTCGAGGGCCGGGATGAGCTCGTCGAGCTCGTCGACGATCACGTCGGCGCCGAGTTCGGTGAGGGCCTCGCGCCCCACCCCGCGGTCGACGCCGACGACGAGCGCGAACGGACCGCTCGCGCCGGCCTTGACGCCCGACTCCGCATCCTCGATGACGGCGCACTCCTCGGGCGCGAGGCCCAGGAGCTCGGCCGCGCGCTCGAACATGTCGGGCGCCGGCTTGCCGACGATGCCCTCGCGCGCGGCGACCGCGCCGTCGACCACGACCTCGAAGCGCTCGGCGAGCCCTGCAGCCTCGAGCACCGCGGGCGCGTTCTTGGAGCTCGACACCACCGCGACGTCCCCGCCCGCACGCTCGATCGCGTCGAGCAGCGCGACGCTCGCGGGGTACGGCTCCACGCCCTCCTCGGCGAGCGTCGCGTTGAAGGCCTCGTTCTTCCGGTTGCCGAGCCCGTGCACGGTCTCCTCGGTGGGCGCGTCGGACACCTCGCCCTCGGGCAGGCGGATGCCGCGGCTCTCGAGCAGCGACCTGACGCCGTCGTAGCGCGGCTTGCCGTCGATGTAGGCGAAGTAGTCGGCGTCGCGGTACGGCTCGGCGCCGTGCGCCTCGAGGAACGGCGCGAACAGGCGCGCCCATGCGTGCATGTGGACGACCGCGGTCGGCGTCAGCACCCCGTCGAGGTCGAACAACCAGCCGCGGATGCCGCCGAGGTCGACGTCGTGCGGATCGACGGGCGCATGCGCGTCGCGGGGGTGGGTCACGGGCGATCCTTTCGATCGGGGGCGGGTCGGGCGCCGGTGCCGTGGTGCAAGGCTAAGCCCGCAGTCGTCGGCGGCGCGAGATGCGGTCGCGGTTCCGGGCGGATGCGAAGGGACTCCGGTGGCCGCTCGTGGCCCGCCGCACGGGGCGGGCCGCCCGCGGCATCCGCGGATTCGGGCGCCCCGATGACCTGTGTTAGTCTCGGTTGGCTGGTTCGCACCTCGTGCGAAGCGGTATGCGCAAGTGGCGGAATAGGCAGACGCGCACGGTTCAGGTCCGTGTGCCCGTGAGGGCGTGGGGGTTCAACTCCCCCCTTGCGCACCACCATCCAATCGGCCCGGGTCATCGACCCGGGCCGTTTTCCGTTCCGGGTCCGACACCCTCGCCAGAGGGTCACTCTCTGGGCGGATGGTGCGGGAGTATGAACGAGACAGCTCTGACGAAGTCGGATGTCGTTCGTTCGATCTACGACCCGACCGCCGGCGCCGGTGGCATGGCGCAGCTCTGGTCGCGTTCACCACTGGTACTCAGGAGCGCGACAGAAGTTGTCCGGCTCCGCCGGTCTCGGCGCGAGTCCGCCGACGATGAGAGCTATCGAAGGGGTCTCCGTTCGATCGACGGGAGGCCGGGCCAGGTCGCCCTCGAAGTCGTGATCAGCGGTGACGCTGTCTCGCGCGTTGCGCTTGTCATGGCGGGTGAGGCAGGGGCTTTCGGAGCGGATCGCCAAAGATCGGAACATTGGATGCTGTGGCGGGGTGCACCTCGATGGCTGCGCAAGCGTGGAACGACAATCCCAAGAGCGTGGAATCGCGCAAACGACGGAGGCTGGGGAGCCGCCCACGTATGGGCATGATCGATTTCCCGAACACACCACCACCCACGAGAACGGCTCGGTCCCGTGCGGATCGGGCCGTTCTCGCGTTCAGCCGCTCTCCGAGATCAGACTCGGAGGCGGATACGGGCGTCCGGTCATCAGGAAGTCGTGCGGAGCGCGACAGCTCGCTGAAGCTCCCGTCACCCGCCGTGGCCGGCTCTCAGGATGGTCGTTCCATCATCCTCAGCTCCGCGCCGACGCCGAGGTCCTCGACGGCGACCTGCAGCGTGCGCTGCGCCATCTGGACGAGCTCGTCTCTGGCCCCGATCCGGGCTGACAGGGAGCCGGCTACGTCGACGAGGGCGTTCAGGATGAAGAGGTCACGCCATGGGTCGGGGTCCGGCCGCCTCGGGTCCGGAGGGTTCGGGTCCTCCCACCACCAGCGAATCGGCATGTACAACGGGAAGCAGACCTTCTCCCCGTTGACCTCGACGCAGATCTGATGCGACATGGTTCCCCCTATCTCCTCGTCAGCCGGCGCGCGCCACCGGCGCCGGCCCCACCGAAGCGCGCCCTGGCGGGGCACGCTCCGACAAGTTCAGTCAGTTGCCGCCCTCCGGTCGACGCTCCTCAGTTCGGCGCCGACGCCGAGATCCTCGACAGCGGCGGTCAAGGCACCATGGGCCATCTGCACGAGCTCGTCCCGAACATCGATCCGTTCGGACAATGACCGGGCAAGATCGACCAAGACGTCCAAGATCACCAGGTCACGCCAAGGCTCGGGGTGAGGGCCGAAGATATTCCCCCACGGATCCGGTGTCGGACCGAACGGGTCCACCCATCTCCGCCGGACCGGCTCGTACAGAGGGAAGCACAGGGTCTTCCCGTCGACTTCGATGCAGATCTGGCTTGGCATGATTCCCCCGAATGCACCGCGATGAGCGGATGCCGCCGAACGCAACACTGGCACTGACCGATGGCTCCTGCGACCCCCGAACGGGGGCGGAAATCCGCGCGGTGCGTGATCCCGCCAGGTGCGTGCGTGTGAGGTGCACCGGATCGGGCCGTACTCGCGTTCAGCCCGCCCGCTGCTCGTGGATCGCCGTGCTGAGGCTCGACCCGTTCAGCTCGAGGTACAGGTGGCGTTCCGTGACCGAGAGGGTCATCGAGTTCCGGCGCTCCAGCACCGCGGCGACGTCGTCGACGAACCCGGGGTCGAAGCTGACCAGCGGGATCTCCTCGGCGCGATGGATCCGCTTCCCCGCCCACGCCGCGGCGACCTTCGCAGGATCGCGGTGCGTGTAGACGGCGGCGCGATCGGCGAGCTTGGCCCCGCGGTGCAGGCGGTCGGCATCCGGGGCGCCGACCTCGATCCAGGCGAGCATGCGCCCGGTGTCGTCGCGCACGAGGACGGCCGGCTCGTCGGTCGCGGCGATCCCCTCGCTGAAGGCGATGCCCTCCTCGTACTCGAGGCAGTAGGCGAGCAGGCGGGTCACCATGAACGCGTCCGTCTCGGAGGGGTGCCGAGCCATGCGGAGCGTCAGGCTCTCGTAGCGGCCGCGGTCGACGTCCGCCAGTTGCACATCGAACGTGTGGATCGTCGCACCGAGGGCCATGGTCCACGAGCCTACGGGCGCGGCACGGGAAACCCGCCGCCGCGCGAATAGGCTGCGGGCATGCGCCCGTTCCTCCGTTCGACCGTGCTGCCGGCGCTCGGAGCGATCGCGGTGCTCGCGGCGGTCGGTCGGGCAGTGCGACGCATCGGCGGCGACGACCCCGTCGAGGACCGGGCGGTGCGCGCGCTCCAGTCGACGTTCGGACACGGGCCGGTCGACGGTGATCGCGGCGTGCCCGTCGAACCACCGGAGGCCCGCGAGCTGCTCGATCGGCTCACCCACCCGCTCTCGTGGTACTCGGGCGTGCCGCAGACGATCGCGAACGGGGCGTTCTGGTGCGGCGCGACCTGGTGGCTGACGCGCGACCGTCGCTCCGCGGTCGCCCCCGGGGCGGCCCTCGCGATCGAGACCGCGTGCTTCGTCGCATCCGCCGCCGTCGTGGGGCGGCCGCGGCCGCGGGGCGTGTGGCGAC
>NZ_SDPL01000132.1 GCF_004135055.1 Agromyces binzhouensis
CGAGGCCCCGGCCGAGACGCCCGAGGCCGAGGTGACCGAGGCCGAGGCCGCGGTCGACGAGGCCGCCGGCGCCGAGGCGTCGGAGGAGTCGGCCGAGGCTCCCGCCGAGGAGACCGAGGCCGCCGAGGCGAAGTAGCCCCGCGCACCACGCACCCGGAGCCCCCGCAGCGATCGCTGCGGGGGCTCCGTGCGTTCGCGTCACGCGAGCGCACGCACCGTAGGCTTGGCTGCGTGGGAGCACACGGATGACGCTGCGGATCCGGCTCGACCTCGCCTACCAGGGCACGGGATTCGCGGGATGGAGCCGGCAGCCCTCGCTGCGCACGGTGCAGGGCGTGCTCGAGGCGGCGCTGGCGACGCTCTTCCGACGCGAGGGCGCCGCGCCGCGCCTGGTCGTCGCCGGTCGCACCGATGCCGGCGTGCACGCGACCGGGCAGGTGGCCCACATCGACGTCGAGCACGAGGCGTTCGAGGCCGTGACGCGTCCGAAGCGCGCCGGATCGGCGGGCGGGTCCGCCGCGGACCCGTACGGCGTCCTGGTGCGCCGGCTCACCGGCATCCTGGGCAACGCCGACGACGACCTCGTCGTCCGCGTTGCGCGGCGCGCGCCCGACGGGTTCGACGCGCGGTTCTCCGCGGTCTGGCGTCGCTACGCCTACCGGATCGCCGACCTCGGGGCCGAGCACGATCCGCTGCAGCGGCACCGCACCGTCTGGTACCCGCGGTCCCTCGACGTGGAGTCGATGGACGTGGCGGCCCAGACGCTGCTCGGCCTCGGCGACTTCGCGGCGTTCTGCAAGCCGCGGGAGGAGGCGACGACGATCCGCACGCTCCAGTCGTACCGGTGGCGCCGCGACGCCGACGGCGTGCTCGTCGCCGCCCTGCAGGCCGACGCGTTCTGCCACTCGATGGTGCGTGCGCTCGTCGGGGCGTGCGTCGCGGTGGGCGAGGGGCGGCTGGATGTCTCGGGGCCGTCGTCACTGATGCAGGCGGGAGAGCGCACGAGCGCGTTCAAGGTCCTCCCCGCCAGGGGACTCACGCTCACCGAGGTCGGATACCCGGCCGACGAGGAGCTCGCCGCTCGCGCGGAGCAGACCCGTGCACGTCGGGAATTGCACGTGGACGGCGTCGTCGGCTAAGATTTCCCTTTGGTGCCGTCGACTGCGTCGGTGCCCGATGTTGAGCCCTCCACCGGAGCGTTCCACCCGCATCGCGGGAGAACCCCCACCGGAGCGGGATTCACGAACCCCTCACTCGATCAGAAAGCAGCACTACTGTGACGCGCACCTACACCCCGAAGGCGAACGAGATCCAGCGCGACTGGGTCGTCATCGACGCCACCGACATCGTGCTCGGCCGCCTCGCGAGCCACGCCGCCTCGATCCTCCGCGGCAAGCACAAGGCGATCTTCGCCAACCACGTCGACACCGGTGACTTCGTCATCATCGTCAACGCCGGCAAGGTGGCCCTCACCGGCCAGAAGCTCGAGCAGAAGAAGGCGTACCGCCACTCCGGCTACCCGGGCGGCCTGAAGGCCGTCGGCTACGCCGAGCTCCTCGAGAAGAACCCGGTCCGCGCCGTGGAGAAGGCGATCCGCGGCATGCTGCCGAAGAACTCGCTCGGCCGCGCCCAGATCAAGAAGCTGAAGGTCTACGCCGGCCCGGAGCACCCGCACGCGGCCCAGCAGCCGAAGCCGTACACCCTCACCCAGGTCGCCCAGTAAGCCCGGCGCCGAGCGAAAAAGGACTCAGACACCACCATGGCGAAGATCGCAGACCAGATCGACCAGGCTCCTGAGAGCTACACCACCGAGTCGGCTCCGGCCGCCGCCCCCGCGGCGCGTCCCGTGCTGAACGTCTCGGGCGCGGCCGTCGGCCGCCGCAAGCAGGCCATCGCGCGCGTGCGCGTGGTTCCCGGTGCGGGCGCCATCACGGTCAACGGCCGTGAGTTCGCGGACTACTTCCCGAACAAGCTCCACCAGCAGCTCATCACCGACCCGTTCACCGTGCTCGAGCTCTCCGGCTCGTACGACGTGATCGCGCGCATCACCGGCGGCGGCCCCTCGGGCCAGGCCGGTGCGCTCCGCCTCGCGATCGCGCGTGCGCTCAACGAGATCGACCGCGAGAACAACCGCCCGACCCTCAAGAAGGCCGGCTTCCTCACGCGTGACGCTCGTGTCATCGAGCGCAAGAAGGCCGGTCTCAAGAAGGCCCGCAAGGCGCCCCAGTTCTCGAAGCGCTAGTCTTCGGATCCCTGGATGCCTCGGCTCTTCGGAACCGACGGGGTCCGGGGCCTGGCCAACCGTGAACTCACGGCTGACCTGGCCCTGGGCCTCGCCCAGGCGGCTGCCGCCGTCCTCACGCAGGGTCGTCACGCCGACGAACTGCGTGCCGCCGGTCGTCGGCCGGTGGCGATCGTCGCGCGCGATCCGCGCGTGTCCGGCGAGTTCCTGACGGCCGCCGTCTCCGCCGGGCTCGCCAGCTCGGGTGTCGACGTGCTCGACGCCGGCGTCATCCCGACGCCCGCGACGGCGTTCCTCATCGACAGCATCGGCGCCGACTTCGGCGTGATGATCTCGGCGTCGCACAACCCCGCTCCCGACAACGGGATCAAGTTCTTCTCCTTCGGCGGGACGAAGCTCCCCGACGAGGTCGAGGACCGCATCGAGTCCTACCTCGGCAAGCAGAAGCTCGCCCCGACCGGCGATGGCGTCGGTCGCATCCGCCGCTTCGCCGACGCGGAGGACCGCTACGTCGTCCACCTGCTCGGCACCCTCCCCGCCCGCCTCGACGGGCTGAGGGTCGTGCTCGACTGCGCGCACGGCGCCGCCGCGGGCGTGTCGCCCGAGACCTTCCGCGACGCCGGCGCCGAGGTCATCGTGATCGGCGCCGATCCCGACGGCATGAACATCAACGACGGCGTCGGGTCGACGCACCTCGAGCCCCTCCGTCAGGCTGTGCTCGAGCACGGTGCCGACATCGGCATCGCCCACGACGGCGACGCCGACCGGTGCCTCGCGGTCGACGCCGACGGCAACGTGATCGACGGCGACCGCATCATGGCGATCCTCGCCGTGTCCATGCACGAGCGGGGCGCGCTCACCGACGACACGCTCGTGGTGACCGTGATGTCGAACCTCGGGCTGCGGCGCGCGATGGCCGATCGCGGCATCCGCGTGATCGAGACGAAGGTCGGCGACCGGTACGTGCTCGAGGCGCTCGGCGCCGGCGGCTACGCCCTCGGCGGCGAGCAGTCCGGGCACGTCATCATGACCGAGTTCGCCACCACCGGCGACGGCGTGCTCACCGGGCTGCACCTCGTGGCCGAGATGGCCCGGACCGGGAAGACGCTGGCCGAGCTCGCCTCGGTCATGACCGTGTATCCGCAGGTGCTCGTGAACGTGCGCGACGTCGACCACCACGGCCTGGCCGACGACGAGGTCATCGCCGAGGCGGTGCGCGAGGTCGAGGCCGAGCTGGGCGACACCGGCCGCGTGCTGCTCCGGCCGTCGGGCACCGAGCCGATGGTGCGCGTCATGGTCGAGGCCGCGGACCAGGAGGCCGCCGACGCGTTCGCGAACCGGCTCGCCGGGGTCGTGCGGGACCGACTGTCGCGCTGACGCGGGCTCGCCGCATCCGTCGGCTCGTTCGTCGTCGGTTCGGGCGCCGCCGGTCGGCGCCCGAACTCAGAGCTTGCGGAGCAGGACGCTTGAGACCGCGTGGTCGGCGTCCTTCCGCAGCACGAGCGAGGCGCGCGACCGCGTCGGCCGGATGTTCTGCAGCAGGTTCGGTTCGTTGATCGACTGCCAGATCGAGCGGGCGCGCGACCGCGCCTCGTCCTCGGTGAGGCTCGCGTAGCGGTGGAAGTAGGAGCGCGGGTTCGAGAACGCGCCGCGCTGGAGCTTCAGGAAGCGCTCCTCGTACCACCGGGCGATGTCGCGCGTGCGCGCGTCGACGTAGATCGTGAAGTCGAACAGGTCGCTCACCGCGAGGCGGTGCCCGGGCCCGGGCGGCTGGAGGACGTTGAGCCCTTCGATGATGAGCACGTCGGGCCGCCGCACGGTGATCTGGGCGTCGGGGACGATGTCGTAGGCGAGGTGCGAGTAGAACGGGGAACGCACCTCCGGTGCGCCGGCCTTCACGTCGCTGACGAACCGGAGCAGGGCCCGCCGGTCGTACGACTCGGGGAAGCCCTTGCGCGCCATGAGCCCGCGGCGCTCGAGCTCGGCGTTCGGGAAGAGGAAGCCGTCGGTCGTCACGAGCTCGACGCGCGGCGTGTGCTCCCAGCGCGCGAGCAGCTCGCGGAGCAGGCGCGCGATCGTCGACTTGCCGACCGCGACGGACCCGGCGACCCCGATGACGAACGGCGTCGACTCGAAGCGCTCGCGGAGGAACGTGCTCGTGACCTCGTGCAGCGCCTTGGTGCCGCCGACGTAGAGGTTCAGCAGCCGGCTGAGCGGCAGGTAGACCTCGGACACCTCGAGCGGATCGAGCGGCTCCCCGAGGCCGCGGAGCTGCACGATCTCGGTCTCGCGGAGGGGAGACGGCATGGACGGCGCGAGGGCCGCCCATGAGGCGCGGTCGAGTTCGACGAACGGGGAGATCTGCGGCGTGTGCGTCGACGGGCTCTGCGGATCCGGCACCGGCACAGTCTAGTGCGCCGCGCGAGCCGCGATCCGGCGTCATCGGGGCGTGGGGGCGGCCGGGGCGGCTCGGGCGCACCCGGCGGTCGCCCAGTCGCCCGTGGCTACAATCGAGCGCATGTGTGGAATCGTCGGATACGTCGGAGAGCGCAACAGCCTCGACGTCCTCATGGGCGGTCTCCGCCGTCTCGAATACCGTGGCTACGACTCGGCCGGCGTCGCCGTCGTCGGAGACGAGGGCGACCTCGAGTTCGCCAAGCGCGCCGGCAAGCTCCAGGTGCTCGCCGACGAGCTCGAGCGCCACCCCGTGCACCGGGGCGGCACCGGCATCGGCCACACCCGCTGGGCGACGCACGGCGGGCCGACGGACCGCAACGCGCACCCGCACCTCGGCGACGAGGGGCGCCTCGCGCTGATCCACAACGGAATCATCGAGAACTTCTCCGAGCTGAAGGAGGAGCTCCTCAGCCGCGGCGCCACCTTCGAGTCGGAGACCGACACCGAGGTCGCCGCCGTGCTCCTCGGCGAGCGCTACCGCGAGACGGGCGACCTGCGCGAGGCGTTCCGCCTGACGGTCGCCCGGCTCGAGGGGGCGTTCACGCTCCTCGCCGTGCACCGGGACGAGCCCGGCCTCGTGGTCGGCGCCCGACGGAACTCGCCGCTCGTGATCGGGCTCGGCGACGGCGAGAACTTCCTGGGGTCGGATGTCGCGGCCTTCGTCGAGTTCACCAAGCGGGCCGTGGCGATCGGGCAGGACCAGATCGTGGCGATCACGGCCGACGGCGTCACGGTCACCGACTTCGACGGCGCGGTCGTCGAGGTCGAGCCCTTCGACGTCGCGTGGGACGCGTCGGCCGCCGAGAAGGGCGGCTGGTCCTCGTTCATGCGCAAGGAGGTCTCCGAGCAGCCCGAGGCGGTCGCGAACACGATCCGCGGTCGCGTGGTGGACGGGGTGGTCTCGATCCCCGAGCTCGATGGCTTCGGCGACGACGAGCTCAGGGACATCCGCCGGATCACCGTGATCGCGTGCGGCACGGCCGCCTACGCGGGCATGGTGGCGAAGTACGCCATCGAGCAGTGGGCGCGCGTGCCGGTCGAGGTCGAGCTGAGCCACGAGTTCCGCTACCGCGACCCGGTCATCGACGCGCACACGCTCGTGGTCTCGATCAGCCAGTCCGGCGAGACGATGGACACGCTCATGGCGGTCAAGTACGCGCGCGAGCAGGGTGCACGGACCATCTCGGTCTGCAACACCCAGGGGGCGACCATCCCGCGCGAGTCCGACGCGGTCGTCTACACGCACGCCGGCCCCGAGGTCGCGGTCGCCTCGACGAAGGCGTTCGTGGCGCAGATCACGGCCCTCTACCTGTTCGGCCTGCATCTCGCGCGCGTGCGCGGCACGCTCGCCGAGGGGGAGCTGGCCGAGCACCTCGCGGAGCTGCAGGCGATCCCGGAGAAGATCGAGACCGTCCTCGAGCAGGGCGACCGGGTCGGGGAGCTCGCGCACTGGATGAGCGACACCCGCTCGGTGCTCTTCCTCGGCCGGCACGTGGGCTACCCCATCGCGATGGAGGGTGCGCTGAAGCTCAAGGAGCTCGCCTACATCCACGCCGAGGGCTTCGCCGCGGGCGAGCTGAAGCACGGCCCGATCGCGCTCATCGAGCCGGGCCAGCCCGTGTTCGTGGTGGTGCCGAGCCCGCGCGGCTCGGCGAACCTGCACCCGAAGGTCGTGTCGAACATCCAGGAGATCCGCGCGCGCGGCGCGCGCGTCATCGCGATCGCCGAGGCCGGGGATGCCGCGGTGCTGCCGTTCGCCGACGAGGTGATCCGGATCCCGCTCGCGGCCCCGCTGTTCGAACCGCTGCTCGCGGTCGTGCCGCTGCAGATCTTCGCGATGGAGCTCTCGCAGGCGAAGGGCCTCGACGTCGACCAGCCGCGGAACCTGGCGAAGTCGGTCACGGTCGAGTGAGCGACGGGCGGGTGTCGGCACGTTCGGCACCCGCCCGCCCCACCGGTGCGGCAGACTCGAACCGTGAGGTCGGAGAGGGACGAGTGATCGCGGGCATCGGCATCGACGTGGTCGACATCGCGCGCTTCGCGCGATCGCTCGAGCGCACGCCCGCGCTCCGCGACCGTCTGTTCGCTGAGAGCGAACGGGAGCGTCCCGCGCGCTCGCTGGCCGCCCGCTTCGCCGCCAAGGAGGCGCTGATCAAGGCCCTCGGTGGCCATGCCGTCATCCGCTGGCACGACATGCGCATCGTGCAGGACGCCGACGGCAACCCGGACTTCGCCCTCTCCGGCGCCCTCTCCGCGCACGTCGAGGCGCTCGGGATCGACCGGGTCCACCTGTCGATGAGCCACGATGCGGGCATCGCGAGCGCGTTCGTCGTGCTGGAGCGCGGCGTCGGACGCGCCGCCACCTCCCGCGAAGCCCTCGCCGCCCCGAACCCCGACCAGGAGGTCGAGTGAACCCCCGCCACGTCCGCTCGCCGTTCCGCGAGGCCGTCATCGACCTCGACGCCCTCCGCGACAACGTCGCCGCGCTCGCCGCGACGGTCGCTCCGGCCCGCGTGATGGCCGTCGTCAAGGCCGACGCGTACGGCCACGGCGCGGTGCACGTCGCCCGCGCCGCACTCGACGGGGGCGCGGACCACCTCG
>NZ_SDPL01000133.1 GCF_004135055.1 Agromyces binzhouensis
GCGGTCGGCCCGCACCGCCCGCGTCGCGCTCAGTCGCGCGTGATCGCGCGGACGATCGCGCCGACGCCGACGATCAGCGCCACGCCGGCCGCGGCGGCGAGACCGAGCACCAGCGCCGGGTTCTCGCGGTACTTCTCCTGGATCCAGTCCGTCGCGTCGTCGATGAACTCGCCGGCGTCGTCCATGGCGTCGGCGGCGAGCGCCTTGGCCTGGCTCGCCGCGTCGGAGGCCGCCGCGGTCGCCTTGCTCGCGGCTTCGGAGGCCGCTGCGGTCGCCTTGCTCGCCGCGTCGGAGGCCGCTGCGGTCGCCTTGCCGATCGCCTCGCTCGCCGCGTCCGTCAGGTCGCCGACCAGGTCGCCCGCCTCGTCGCCGGCGGCGTCAGCGGCGGCCATCGCGTTCTCGACCGCCTCCTCGACCCGATCGTCGAGCTCGTCGATCTTCTTGTCGGTCGCATCCGTCATGGAACATCCCTTCCATCGGTGTCGCGTGTGGTGGGCAATGCTACGCGTGCCGTGTTCCGGTCGCGTGAACGGACGGAGGGATTGCCGGTGCGAACGCCGCGTGGTAACCGCGCGGCGCCGAGCCCCCTAGCCGAGCCCCGCCCGCTCCGCGAGCACCTCGCGGAGCACCTCGCGCGTGGCGTCGAGGCCGCGGTGGACCTCCTCGAAGCTCGTCGACAGGGGTGCGAGCCCGACCCGCAGGCCGCCCACGTCGCGGTAGTCGGGGATCACGTCGCGCTGCCAGAGGCGGGCGGTGACCTCGCGCATGGCGTCGTGCTGCAGGATCACGTGGCCGCCGCGCTCCTCGGCGTCGCGCGGCGAGCCGACCACGACGCCCAGCGGAGCGAGCCACTGGTCGGCGAGTTCGATCGCGTACTCGGTGAGCGCGATCGACTTCGCGCGGATCGCCGCCATTCCGACGTCCTCGATCATGGCGAGCGTCTCCTGCATCGCGATCATCGCGGTGATGGGCGACGTGCCGCTGACGAAGCGACGGATGCCGGGCGCGGGAACGTACTCGGGCCCCATCGCGAACAGGTCGGCCGTGCCGAACCAGCCCTGGATCGGCTGCCGCAGCGCCTGCTGCAGGTCGTCGCGCACGTACGCGAACGCGGGGGAGCCGGGCCCTCCGTTGAGGTACTTGTAGGTGCAGCCGACGGCGAGGTCGAACTCCCAGCGATCGGCGTGCACCGGCACGGAGCCGGCCGAGTGGCAGAGGTCCCAGAGGATGAGCGCGCCGGCGTCGTGGGCGATGCGCGTGAGCTCCGGCGCGTCGGCGAGGTAGGCGGACCGGTACGAGACGTGGTTGACGACGACGAGCGCCGTGTGCGGACCGGCGACTTCGGCGAGCTGCTCCGGGGTGACGCCGCGCTCGAGGTCGACGTCGATCCAGCGGAGGCGGCATCCGGTCTCGTGCGCGATGCCCTCGAGGACGTACCGGTCGGTCGGGAAGTTGTCGCGGTCGACGACGATCTCACGACGCTGCGGATCCCGTGCGACCTGCGCATCGACGGCGGCGCGCGCGAGCTTGTAGAGGAGCACCGTCGTCGAGTCGCCGATGACGGTCTGGCCGGCCTTCGCCTCGATCACGGCGCGACCGATGCGGTCGCCGATCTCGTACGGCAGCTGCAGCCAGGACTCGTCCCACCCGCGGATGAGTCGCCCGCCCCATTCCTCGCGCATGAACCGCTCGACGCGCTCGATCGCGGCGACCGGCGGCCTGCCGAGCGAGTTCCCGTCGAAGTAGACGAGCTCGGTGTCGGCGCCGACGAAGCGCGTTCGGAGGTGCGCGAGGCCGTCGGCGCGGTCCTGGCGGCGGGCGTAGGCGAGCAGCGAGTCCATGGTCAGCTGAGCTCCAGTTCCTCGGTGGGCACGAGTCGTGCCGTGGCGAGCCATCGGGCGACGGCGTCGGGCGTGCCGAGGTCGCCGTCGGCCGGGGCGGGGTCGGGGACGAAGGTCGCGACGCCGGCGTCGGCCCAGCCCGGCGATCGCTCGGGCCACGGGTCGGCGAGTGCGGCGATGACCGCGGATGCCGAGAGCCCGGCGCGCACGAGCGCGGCGACCTCGACGGGGTTCACTCCCGGATCGAGCTCGCCGTTGCCGGAGTCGGTGCCGTACAGCACGCGGCCGCCGGCGGCGTGGAAGCGGCGGACGTTGTCGATGGCGGTCTCGGCGACGGATGCGTCGTCGCGCACGTGGATCGCGATCGTCGAGATCCACGCCTGACGGGCTGCGACGGCGCGCGCGATCACGTCGTCCTCGAGCCGCTCGGTGAAGGGGGCGTGCACGAGCACGTCGGCGCCGGCGTCGATCGCGAGCTGCGCCATCCCCGCGCCCTCGGCGTGCACGGCGACCGGCAACCCGGCCGCCCGTGAGGCCGCGACGATCGCGTCGAGCGTCGACCGGTCGAAGGTCGGGCCTGCGACGGAGTTCAGGGCGACCTTGACGACGGATGCCCCGAACCTCCTCTGCTCGTCGACCACCGCTTCGACGGGCCCGCTGAGCGCGTGGTGCCGACGCTCGCGCAGGTCGTCGGCGTCGCCGGAGACGGGGTCGAGCTCGCGCACGCTCCCGGCCGGCGCCCACGGTCGACCCGTCGGGTAGCCGCCGCGGGCGGTGAGGAACGCTCCCGCGTACCGCACGTGCGGCAGCCCGTCGGCGCGCGCGATCGTCGCGATGGCGCCGGGGTCGGCGCCGAGGTCGACCACTGCGGCGATCCCGCGTGCGACGGCGGGTGCCGGATCGGCCAGCTGCAGGTGCACGTGGTGGTCGACGAACGGCGGCAGCATGACGCCGGTCTCGCCGGGATGGTCGCCGTTCAGCGAACGCCGCACGCGGCGGGCGAGCGGGCCGAGCGGATCGGCGGGCCGGGCGGGCTCGGCGGGCTCGGGGGAGTGCGAGGCGTCCGTCATCTCGCTCACCCCGGGATCTCGGTGCGGACCGCGTACAGCTCGGGGAAGAAGGTGAGCTCGAGCGCGCGCCTGAGGAACGGCGCACCGCTCGAACCGCCGGTGCCCGTCTTCGACCCGATGATGCGCTCGACGGTCTTCAGGTGCCGGAACCGCCAGAGCTGGAAGTTGTCCTCGAGGTCGACGAGTTCCTCGCACGTCTCGTAGGCGGCCCAGTTGTGCTCCGGGTCGGCGTAGATCGCCGCGAACACGGGCACGAGGTCGTCGTGGAAGGTCCAGGCCTTCGTGACGTCCCGCTCGAGCACGTCCGCCGGGATGTCGTATCCGGCGCGGGCGAGCAGTCGCAGGAACTCGTCGTACAGGCTCGGCGACTCGAGGGCGCGGCGCACGATCGCGCTCGCCGCGGCGTCCGCCTCGAAGACCTGCAGCATCTTCGCGTTCTTGTTGCCCAGCGTGAACTCGACCGCGCGGTACTGGTACGACTGGAAGCCGGACGCGTTGCCGAGCACGCCGCGGAACTGCGCGTACTCGCTCGGGGTGAGCGTCGCGAGCACCGACCACTGCTCGGTGAGCGTCTTCTGGATGTGCTTCACTCGCGCGATGCACTTGAGCGCCGGCGGGAGGTCGTCGGCGCGCATGAACTCGCACGCCGACTCGAGCTCGTGCAGGACGAGCTTCAGCCAGAGCTCGGTGGTCTGGTGCTGGATGATGAACAGCAGCTCGTCGTGGTGCTCGGGCCGCGAGATGGGCCGCTGCGCGGCGAGCAGCGTGTCGAGGTCGAGGTAGCCGCCGTAGCTCATGCGGTCGCTGAAGTCGGTGACGACGGATGCCTCGATGCGTCGCGTGTTGGCCTCGACGCCCCGTTCGTCCGCCTCGACCGCTCGGTCGTCGTTCGATGCTGCCACGCCGCCAGCCTAGCCACCGGGCCGGTGCCGCCGTCAGGGGTCCCGGGGGCCTCGTCGTCCGGGGTCCCGGACGGCCGCGCGACGTCGTCGGAGGTCGGGCGTAGGGTCGGTCGCATGCGCGAGGAGTACCGGTTCACGGCGGTCGTCTACCGCTGGGAGGAGCGCGCCGCCGATTCGTGGTTCTTCGTCGACGTACCCGGCGAGCTCTCCGAGGAGATCCGCGACCGCCCGCGCATGCCGCGCGGGTTCGGGTCGGTGCGGGTCTCGGCGACGATCGGCGGCACGACGTGGCGGACCTCGATCTTCCCGGGCAAGGAGCGCTACGCGCTCCCGCTGAAGCGCGCCGTGCGCGAGGCCGAGGGCATCGAGGCGGGAGAGCCGGTCGAGGTGCACCTCGAGACGCTCGAATAGCGAACCGGACGAGGTGGCGGCCTCCGGGCGCACCGCGGACCCGAAGTGGGTGCGGCGGGCATCCCCCAGAGCAGGCATCCACCCCGTGCCCGCCGCACCGACGCCCCTCCCCCGAGTGGGCGCATGTCTCCCGCACTAGGGAAAGCGGAGTAGACGCTCCGAATACTATCCGATCCGGACACCCGAGAGGGTCGCGGGCGTACGCTGGTGTCGTGACCACGACCGTGTCGTCGCGTCGGGACGCCCGTCGCAACCATGAGCGCCTGCTCGTCGAGGCCCGGCGCCTCTTCGCCGAACGCGGCATCGATGCGCCGCTCGATGAGCTCGCCACGCGCGCGGAGGTGGGGGCCGGCACCGTCTACCGCCACTTCCCGACGCGCGACGCGCTGATCCGGGAGCTCTACGACACCGGCGTCGACGACCTGCGTGCCTTCACGACGAAGATCAGCCAGGCCGAGAGCGGATGGCACGCGATCGAGATCTGGCTCGAGGCCCTGTCCGCCTGGCTCATCGAGCGTCCGTACCTGCCTGCCGTCATGCGTCGCGTCGCCGAGCTCGATCCCGACCACCGTCCGGGGACCGAACTGCAGGCGATGGCCGACGGCGTCGTCGCGCGGGCCCAGGCCGAGGGCGCCCTTCGTCCCGACGTCACCGCGGTCGACATCAGCGTGCTCGTCGACATGCTCGGTTCGCTCGGCCAGTACGGCGGCGCCTACCTGCCGTTCTGGCGACGCCAACTGGCCGTGGTGCTCGACGGGCTCCGCGCACGGCCCGATGCGAACGCGCTGCCGGGCGCCGCGCTCGACTTCGGCGAGTTCCACGACATGTCGCACCGGAAGCGCGCCGAGGACTGAGGGCCTCCCGCGGCCGGTCGGCCGAGCGGGCGACTACTCCGCCGCGCGCACCTCGACGACGTTCGCCCAGGGGTCGTCGAACGCGATCGTGCGCCCGTCCTCTCGGGACGGGACGCGGAAGTGCGCCATCCGCTCGCCCAGTTCGCCGAGGTCGTCGGCCGTCGGCACCAGGATCTCGACCTTGCCGAGGCCGAGCGCGAGCTGTCGGCGCCCCGCGCCGAGGCTCTTCCACGTGTTCATGGCCATGTGGTGGTGGTAGCCGCCCGCGCTGACGAAGAGCGCCTGGTCGCCGTAGGTCGCGGTCTGGTCGAAGCCCAGGCGGTCCACGTAGAACTCGCGCGCGCTCGCGACGTCGCCCACGGAGAGGTGCACGTGCCCGACCCCGGCGTTGCCGAGGCCGGTGCCCGCGGCCGCGGCATCCGCCCCACGCTCGGTGAGGTGCTCGCGCAGGTACCCGTTGGGGTCGAGGAAGATCGTGGCCATCTCGACCGTGCCGTGCGTCCAGCTCCACGTCGAGCGGTCGCGGTCGAAGTAGAGCTCCACGCCGTTGCCCTCGGGGTCGTCGAAGTAGAACGCCTCGCTCACGAGGTGGTCGGCGCTGCCGGTGAAGGTGCCGGGGTGCTTCGTCGCGACGGACAGGAGGGCGGTCGCGAGCGCCTCCCTGGTGTCGAAGAGGATCGCGGTGTGGAACAGCCCGGCGCTGCGCGGCGACGCGTGCTTCAGCTCGGGTGCGTGCTGGAGGATCATGGCGGGCACGCCGCCGCGCCCGAGCACGGCGACCGGCCCGTCGTGGCTCAGGAGCTCGAGCGTCACGCCGTCGCGGTAGTACCGGATCATGGCGTCGAGGTCGGCGACGCGCAGGGTCACCGGACCCATCGCCGTGTCGGCGGCGAGTCGGTCGTGGGCGGCGCCGGATGAGCCGCGCGAATCAGTTGTAGGCACAACTATTTCAACCACGTCCCTTCGACGACTATTCCGGCCGCGGCGGGAACGGCGCGAGCCGGCCGGCCCCGACCCGGCTCAGAGCCCGAGCGTGAGCCGCTCCACGAGCGCGCGGTAGCGCTCGGCCGTCTGCTCGACGATCTCCGCCGGCAGGGTCGGGGGCGCGGCCTGCGCGGACCGGTCCCAGTTCGCGGCGAGCCAGTCGCGCACGATCTGCTTGTCGAAGCTCGCCAAGCGGATCTCGGGCGTCGCACCGGTCAGGTACGCCTCCAGGTCCCAGTACCGGCTCGAGTCGCTCGTCAGCACCTCGTCGGCGAGCGTCACGATGCCGAGCTCGCGGTCGGCGCCGAACTCGAACTTCGTGTCGGCGAGGATCAGCCCGCGCTCCTCGGCGACCTCGGAGGCGTGCTCGAAGACCGCGAGCGAGATCGCGCGGAGCTGCTCCGCGACCGTCTCGCCGACGAGCTCGACGGTCCGCTCGTACGAGATGTTCTCGTCGTGCTGGCCGAGCGGCGCCTTCCACGCGGGCGTGTACACGGGCTCGGGGAGCCGGTCGCCGTCCTGGAGGCCCTCGGGGAGCGGCAGTCCGCCGATGCCGCCGGTCGCGACGTACTCCGCGTATCCGCTGCCCGTGAGGTAGCCGCGAACGACGCACTCGATCGGGAACATGTCGAGCGTGCGGCAGAGCATCGCGCGGTCGGCGACCGCGGCCGGGATCGCCGGCAGGTCGCGGTAGCGGTCGTCCTCGGCGTAGGCGAGGTGGTTCGGAACCTCGGGCAGCCGGTCGAACCACCAGCGCGTGAGGGAGGTGAGCAGCGCCCCCTTGCCCGGGATCTCGGGCTCGAGGATCTCGTCGAACGCACTCACCCGGTCGCTCGCGACGACGAGGGCGACGGGCGACAGCTTCAGGGGGTCACCCGTCCAGGTGTCGTCGTCGGTCATCAGGTCGGTCGGAACGTACAGGTCGCGCACCTTGCCCGAGTAGACGAGGGTCCAGCCGGCGAGGTCGGTCACGTGGGTCATGCTGTCTCCTTCTCGTCACGACGCCTGCGCCCGGCGTGGGCGCGGCGCCCTGCTCAGTCCGCGACGCGTGCGGCGATGTCGGTGCGGTACTGCCCGCCGTCGAGTCGGAGCTGCCCGATCGCCTCGTACGCGCGGCGTCGCGCCTCGGCGAAGTCGTCGCCGACCGCGACGACGTTGAGCACGCGGCCGCCCGTCGCGATGAGGTGCGGCTCGGCGTCGTCGGCGGTCGACCCGACCGCGGTGGCG
>NZ_SDPL01000134.1 GCF_004135055.1 Agromyces binzhouensis
GGCCTCGAGCCCGAGCAGCCCGCCGCCGGCGACGACGACGCGCGGCGCCCGGCCCAGGCGTGCCGCGAGCTCGCGGGTCTCGGCGACCAGGGCGTCGACGTCGTCGATGGTCCGGTACACGCGGATGTGCTCGCTGCCCGGGATCGACGGGACCGGGGCGCTGGAGCCGGTCGCGAGCACGAGGTCGTCGAAGCGCAGCTCGATGCCGTTCGCGGTCGTCGCGATGCCGGACGCGGCGTCCACCTCGGTGACGCGCTCGCCGGTGATGAGGCGCACCGAGCCCTCGGCCCACGGGGTGGCGGGCAGCGCGAGGTCGGCGGTGGGATCGGCCAGGCGGGTGCTGAGTGCGACCCGGTCGTACGGAGCGTGCGCCTCGTCGGCGACGACGGTGACGCGGAGCGACCGTCCGCCGTCGCGGGCGTGCAGGCTGTCGGCCAGTCGGTGCGCGGCCGGGCCGCCGCCGACGACGAGCACGTCGCGGGGGGCGACGGCGTCGATCTCGGTGTCGTTCATGGCTCCTCCGGTCCTGGGTTGACTGGGGAGCGTACGGCGGCACGGTTTCGCCCCTGTTTCGGAGCCGTAACGCAACCGCTCGGAGACCTTGCATGACTCCGTGCGTCGTGTGAGGGGGGTTTCACCCGAGCGAAACACCGCCGGCGCGGCCGGTGAAACATCACCCCCGTAGCGTCGTCGTCACCGAGGAGAGGAAGCCGCAGATGACGTCGACCATTGAACGCACGAGCAGCTGGATCGCCGCGTGCGCGGTCGCCGATCTCGAGCCCGGCTGGGGCGAGGTCGCGCTCCTGGGCGACCGCATGGTGGCGATCGTGCGCGTCGACCGCGAGGAGGTCTACGCGGTGGACCACCACGACCCGCACACCGGCGCGCCCGTCATGGCCCGCGGCATCGTCGGTTCCCGCGGCGAACGCCCGACCATCGCCTCGCCACTGCACAAGGAGGTCTACGACCTCGGCACCGGAGAGTGCTTCACCGACCCCGCGCTGGGGCTCCGCACGTATCGGACGCGGGTCGTCGGGGGGATGCTCCAGGTGGAGTTCGAGGCCTGAGTCCGCCGCTCGGGATGGCGTCGTGGCCGACGCGCATGCGATCAGCCGCGCTGCGTGAGGACGATCGGGTCGCCGTCGGTGATCGCGACCGTGTGCTCGGAGTGCGCGCCGCGCGAGCCGTCGACGCTCCGCAGCGTCCAGCCGTCGGGGTCGGTGAAGATGCGGTCGGTGCGGTGCAGGAACCACGGTTCGATCGCGACCACGAGGCCGGGCTTCAGCGGCAGGCCGCGGCCGGGACGGCCGTTGTTCGGGATGTGCGGGTCGCCGTGCATCGTGCGGCCGACGCCGTGCCCGCCGAAGTCGGTGTTGATCGAGAGCCCCTCGGCCTTCGCGACGTCCGCGATCGCGCGAGAGATGTCGCCGATGCGGTTGCCGGGGCGGGCGGCGGCGATGCCGGCGTCGAGCGCGCGTCGCGTCGTGTCGATGAGGCGCAGGTCCTCCTCGCGCGGGGTGCCCACGACGATCGAGACGGCGGAGTCCGCGACCCATCCGTCGACCGACGCGGCGAAGTCGAGGCTCAGCAGGTCGCCGTCCTTCAGCCGGTAGTCGTGGGGGAGGCCGTGCAGCACGGCGTCGTTCACCGACGTGCAGATCACCTTGCCGAACGGGCTGGCGCCGAACGACGGGTGGTAGTCGATGTAGCAGCTCTCGGCGCCGGCCTTCCGGATCATCTCGTGCGCGAGCGCGTCGAGCTCCAGCAGGTTCACGCCGACGGCCGCGGCCTTCGACGTCGCCTCCAGCACGCTGGCCACGAAGCGGCCCGCAGGGCGCATCTCGTCGATCTCGGCGGGGGTCCTCAGTTCGATCACGCTCATCCTCTCCGCACCCCATTCTGACGGCTCCGCCCTGAGTGAACACCCGGCCCTCCGCCAGCCGGTCGAAGTACGCTGGGCGCATGCTCATCCGACGCGGGTTCTACCGGTGGCAGTTCGCCGCCGCGATCGTGCTCCCGGTGTGGCTGCTCATCGGCTACGCGATCTTCGGCTCGAGCGGCTGGGGCGTGCTCGGGCTCATGTTCGCCACCCCGGTCGCGTTCGTGATGCTCGGCGTCGTCGCCCTGCTCGTCGCCGCGCGACCCGACGTGCGCCGCGAGAAGGCGGTGGCCTGGTCCGACGTCGCGGTGCTCGGCGCGTGGCACCTGCTCATCATCGCCGCGGGGTTCTACGGTCCGACCGGCATCACCTTCGCGGTGCTGGCGATGGTCGGTGGAATCGCCGCGTTCTGGTACGCGATCTGGCGACTCCTCCGCGACGGGGCGCGTCGCGTGCGCGCCACGATGGACGAGTACGAGCGACTGGTCGCCGAGGGCTCGCCCGCGCAGGGGGTCGGCGGCGACGCGCGGCGCGCACCGGCCGACGACGCCGGCGAGGTCATCGTCATCCGCGAGGAGCGGCGCTGGGAGGAGCGGCGGGGCTGACCCCGAGGCTCCGCCGGCACGCCGCCTCGACGCATCCGTCCAGCGATTTTGGTCGGGAACGACCCGATCTGGCAGAATGGTTGTTTGTGCCGTCGCATGGCTCTGCCTCCGGGGAGCCCGCACGCCGCGAGTGATCGCGCGAACGGCACCGAACTCTTCTTCCAATCAGATCCGCGTTCGACCGGTGGCGGGCGCAGAGAGCGAACCATCATGCACATCCTCGACCACGTCGACGCCGCGAGCCTCCGCACGGACGTCCCGGACTTCCGCCCGGGCGACACCGTCAAGGTGCACGTCAACATCATCGAAGGCACCCGCTCGCGCATCCAGGTCTTCCAGGGCGTCGTCATCGGCCGCTCGGGCGAGGGCGTGCGCGAGACCTTCACCGTCCGCAAGATCAGCTTCCAGGTGGGCGTCGAGCGCAAGTTCCCGGTCCACTCGCCGGTGATCGACCACATCGAGGTCGTCACCCGCGGTGACGTCCGTCGCGCCAAGCTCTACTACCTGCGCGAGCTCCGCGGCAAGAAGGCGAAGATCAAGGAGAAGCGCGAGAACTGATCGGCCGCGCGCCGTTCCGAACGCGTCATCCGCTCGAGCTCCTCGCCCCTAGACTGGGGCGGGGAGCTCGAGCCGTTTCATGACTGAAGACACACGTACAGAGCGCGACGAACGCGCCACCTCCGGGGCGCCGTCGCGTCGCCGGAGCACACTGCTGTTCCTCCGCGACCTGGTGGTGATCTTCCTGGTCGCCGTGCTCGTCTCGTTCCTCATCAAGACGTTCCTGATCCGGTCGTTCTTCATCCCGTCGCAGTCGATGGAGGAGACGCTGATGCAGGACGACCGCATCATCGTCAACCAGCTCGTGCCCGAGGTCACGCCCATCGAGCGCGGCGACGTCGTCGTGTTCAAGGACCCGGGCGGATGGCTGCCCGCTCGTTCCGAGGAGGCGCGGCCGCCGCTCGTCGCGGTCGTCGACGGCTTCCTCGCGTTCGTCGGACTCTCCGCGCCCGACTCCAACGACCACCTCGTCAAGCGGGTCGTCGGCCTCCCGGGCGACCACGTCGTGTGCTGCAACGCGCTCGGCCAGATGACCGTCAACGGCGTGCCGCTCGACGAGCCCTACGTCGCGCTGCCGCCCGGCGAGACCAAGGTGTCGCGCGACGACTTCGACGTGACCGTCCCCGACGACTCCCTCTGGGTCATGGGCGACAACCGCTACAACTCGAAGGACTCCCGCTACAACACGGGGACGCCGCTCGAGGGCTTCGTGCCGATCGAGAACGTCGTCGGTCGCGCCGTCGTGGTGAGCTGGCCGATCTCGAACTGGGCCTGGCTCGACAACTACCCCGCGGTCTTCTCGGGCGTCGACGAGGGGACCGGCTGACGTGCCTCCCGCCGGGGTGCCGACGCTGAGGTTCGAGCGCGAGCTGCTGGCCGGGGGAGCACCCGTGGTGCTCGCGTGCGACGAGGTCGGTCGCGGGGCCCTCGCCGGCCCGGTGACCGTCGGACTGGTCGCCATCGACGCGACGGTGAAGCGGATGCCGGCGGGCCTGCGCGACTCGAAGCTCCTGCCCGAGCCGAAGCGCGAACTGCTCGCACCGCGCGCCGCGACATGGGTGCTCGCGTCGGCGGTCGGGGAGGCGAGCGCCGACGAGATCGATCGCCTCGGCATCATGGCGTGCCTCGGCCTCGCGGGGGCGCGTGCATTCGCCGCGCTCGGCATCGACCGGGGCGCGGTCGCGGGCGCCCCGCTGGTCCTCGACGGCAACTACGACTGGCTCAGCCAGTCCATCGAGCACCGGGCGCAGGTCATCACGCGGATCAAGGCCGATCGCGACTGCGCGTCGGTCTCCGCGGCATCCGTCATCGCCAAGGTGCATCGTGATCGGGGCATGCGCAGGGCGCATGACGAGACGCCGCTCTACCACTGGCACGAGAACAAGGGGTACTCGAGCGCCGCCCACTTCGCCGCGATCGCCGAGCACGGGCCGAGCGCGCTGCACCGGCACACGTGGCTGCACGACCGGACGCCCGAACCGGCGCCGTCGCTCTTCGACCTCGAAGTAGGATGATGCACGATGGATGAGGACGAGTTCGACGACTACGACCGTGAAGTGGAGCTCGCGCTGTACCGCGAGTACCGCGACATCGTGACCCAGTTCAAGTACGTGGTCGAGACCGAGCGGCGCTTCTACCTCGCGAACGAGGTCGAACTGGTGCGCCGCGACACCGAGCACGATTTCTACTTCGAGCTCACGATGAAGGACGTCTGGGTCTGGGACGTCTACCGCGCCGACCGCTTCGTCAAGTCGGTCCGCGTGCTGACCTTCAAGGACGTCAACGTGGAGGAGCTCGCGACCCGCGAGTTCGAGCTCCCGAAGGACCTCGCGCTCGAGGAGTAGCCCGATCGCGAGCCGTCCTCCACGGGCGGCGGATCGACGGGACCCGCCACGGAACGGCGTCGGGGCGGGGGCGGATCGGCGCCCGACCGCGACGCTGGGCCCATGGCCCACAACATCGAACTCGGCCGGCGTGGCGAACAGGTCGCCGCCGACCACCTCGTGGCGCGCGGCATGCGCGTCGTCGACCGCAACTGGCGCTGCGCGCACGGCGAACTCGACCTCGTGCTGCACGACGGCGACTGCACCGTCTTCGCCGAGGTGAAGACCCGCACCGGGCCGTCGTTCGGGCACCCGTTCGAGGCGATCACCCCGCTCAAGCTCGCGCGGCTTCGACGGCTCGCGATCGCCTGGTGCGAGGCGCACGACCGGCCGACCGCACGTATCCGCATCGACGCGGTCGCGGTGCACGCGCCGGCGTCGGGGCCCGCGATCGTCGAGCACCTCGAGGGGATCGGCTGATGGCGGTCGCACGGACGCGCGCGATCGCGCTCGTCGGGCTCTCCGGTTCGGTCGTCGAGGTGGAGGCCGACCTCTCCAGCCAGCTCCCGGCGTTCGTCATCATCGGCCTGCCCGACACCGCGCTCGGCGAGGCCCGTGAACGGGTGCGCTCGGCCGCCGGGAACGCGGGATGCCCCCTCCCGGCACGCCGCCTGACCGTCAACCTCTCGCCGGCGTCCCTGCCGAAGCACGGGTCGGCCTTCGACCTCGCGATCGCGCTGTCCTGCCTGGCCGCGGCCGGCACCGTCGACGCGGATTCCGTCGCGCGCGTCGTCCACCTCGGCGAGCTCGGGCTCGACGGGCGACTCCGTCCGACGCACGGGATCCTCCCGGCCGTGCTCGCCGCCGCCCGGGCGGGCCACGAGCGGGTGATGGTGCCTTCGGCGAACGCCGCCGAGGCTCGCCTCGTCCCCGGCATCGAGGTGGTCCCCGTGGCGACGCTCCGCGAGGCGGTCGAGCGTCACGGCGGTGATCCCGGCATCGAAGCCGCCCGCATCGGCGCGACCGTCGACGAGGGTGAGGCGCACGCGATCCCGGCGAGCACGGAGTCACCCGAGGGCGATCTCGCCGACGTCATCGGCGGCGACGAGCCGATCCAGGCGCTCCTCATCGCGGCGGCCGGCGGTCATCACCTGCTGCTCGCCGGCCCGCCTGGCGCGGGCAAGACCATGCTCGCCTCCCGGCTGCCCGGAATCCTGCCCGACCTCTCGCCCGAGGCGGCGCTCGAGGTCGCGTCGCTCCGCTCGCTCGCCGGTCACCCGATCGGCGAGACGCTCTCGGTGCGACCGCCGTTCGAGGCGCCGCACCACACGGCGAGCGCTGCGGCCATGGTCGGCGGAGGGAGTCGGGGCATACGCCCCGGCGCAGCCGCGCGGGCGTCGCACGGCGTGCTCTTCCTCGACGAGGCGCCCGAGTTCCCGGCCAGCGTGCTCGACGCGCTCCGCCAACCGCTCGAATCGGGCCGGATCAGCATCCACCGGGCGAACGCGGTCGCGACCTTCCCCGCCCGATTCCAGCTCGTGCTCGCGGCCAACCCTTGCCCGTGCGGCGGCGGCGACTCGCCCGACGACGGCTGCGCGTGCCCGCCCGCGACGAAGCGTCGGTACTTCGCGCGCATCTCGGGGCCGTTGCTCGATCGCGTCGACCTCAGGCTGTTCGTGCACCGCGTCACCCCGTCGCGGCTGAACATGGAGCGCGATCGTGCGGACGATCCCGGGGCGGCGCCGGTGATGACCTCCGAGGAGGCGCGCCGGATCGTCGTGCGGGCTCGCGACGCCGCGGCCCGGCGTCTGGCGGGAACGCCGTGGCGCACCAACGCCGAGATGCCCGGGCCGTGGCTCCGCGGCGACGGCGCCCTGCATCCCGGATCGGTCGCGACCCGGGCACTCGACCGCTCGCTCGAGCGCGGCAGCATCACGATGCGCGGGTACGACCGCGTGCTCAAGGTCGCCTGGACGATCGCCGATCTCGAGGAGGCGGAGCGCCCGAACGCCGAGCACGTCGGGCGCGCGCTCGCGATGCGGCTGGGGACGTCGGCATGAGCGGCGACGTCCTGGGTGCGATCGCCGGGGACCTCGCCGACGCGATCGGGGTGGTCAGGCCCCGGTCGGATGCCGCGACCGCGGCATCCATCGAGGTCGAGGAGGCGGTCGCGACCGCCCTGCTCGGCTTCGTCTCCGAGCCCGGCGACGGCGTGCTCGGCCGGCTCGTCGGCGCACTCGGCGCCCGGCCCGTCGCGACCGGGCTGCTCGGCGGTCGTTCCGGAGCCGAGTTCGCCGAACAGGCAGCGGCCCACGATCCCGGCGGTCTCGACGGCCCGAGTGCACGCGAACTCACCGCCGGACTCGCGCGCTGGCGGCCGCGCCTCGACGAGGCGGCGTTCAGCCGATCGGTCGC
>NZ_SDPL01000135.1 GCF_004135055.1 Agromyces binzhouensis
GTGACGAGCGATTCGGGCCGGTCGGACGTGCCGGCCCCGTCGGTCGCGCCTGCCGAGTCGCACGATGCCGCCGCAGGGCCATCGACCCCCGGCCGCCACCTGCCCGCCATCGCCCTCCGTGCCGTGACCGCACGCTGGCCTGCGCTGGACGAGGAGGCCCCGGCACCGGGCGTCGCGCCGCCGCGCCCGCAGTCCGCGCTCGACCCGTTCGACCTGGACCTCGCACCGGGGGAGCGGGTGCTCGTGACCGGACCCTCCGGGGTCGGGAAGACGACGCTCGCGCACGTGCTCGTCCGCTTCCTGGAGTACGGAGGCTCCTATCGCCTCGACGGCGTCGAGGCGCGCGACCTCGACCCCCGGGAGGTCCGACGCGTGGTCGGCCTGGTCGAACAGCGACCGTGGCTGTTCGACGAGGACCTCCGACAGAACCTGGCGTTCGCGCGCGACACGGCGAGCGACGACGAGCTGATGGCGGTGCTCGATCGCGTCGGCCTCGCGACATGGGCCGAGGAGCGCGGCGGGCTCGACGCGCGAGTGGGGGAGCGCGGCGGCCTCGTCTCGGGCGGCCAGGCGCAGCGCATCGCCCTCGCGCGGGCGATGCTCGCCGACTTCCCCGTGCTCGTGCTCGACGAACCGACCGCGAGCGTCGACCCGGAGCGGGCCGACGCCCTCCTGCGCGACCTGCTCGCCGCGGCCGGTGATCGGTCGGTGGTGCTCGTGTCGCACACCGGCGCGCCGCACGATCTCGTCGATCGGGCGGTTCGGATGGCGCGACCCGCCGACGCTCCTCCTGCGCCCGACTGAGCAGCGCCCGAGGCGCGGCCCGCCCCGCCGGGTGCTCACGACGTGGTCCGATCGCCGCGGCGATTTCGTGCGTGATGCGCACGGTCGTTGCGCAGTCCGGGGAACCCCCTAGTCGTACCGGCCGTCCGATGCTTGACTCCCAGCAATCGACGCACCACCCCGATTGCAGAGGAGCCATCACCCCCATGAGAGCACTACGCACCGGTACCGCGGCCGTCGCCGTCGCGGCGCTCGCACTCGGTGCCGGACCGGCCTTCGCCCACGACGACACCCCCTGGGTCGACGACGGCGTGCTGGACTCCGGCAAGGAGACCCACCAGCACCACGCGCACGACCAGCAGCACGGCGAGGAGGAGGGGCACCTTCCCGCCTCGAGCGAGAACGTCACGAAGATCGCGAACCTGGACCTCTTCGAGGACGAGGAGCAGCCCGGACGCATCGCGGACGTGTCGGCCTACGGGAACTACGCCTACCTCACCGCGTTCTGGGAGCCCGAGTGCGACCGAGGCGGCGTCTACATCGTCGACATCTCCGACCCGGAGGCACCCGAACTGGTCACGCTGATCCCGAGCCACCGAGGCACGTTCAGCGGCGAGGGGTCGCAGGTGCTCCACCTGGAGACGGAGTACTTCTCGGGCGAGGTGCTCGCGTACCAGAACGAGATCTGTCCCGGTGACACGCACGGAATCGGCGGCATCAGCCTGGTCGACGTCTCCGACCCGACGAAGCCGAAGATGCTCGTCGAGGGCGCCGGCGACTTCACCTTCTCCGGCCCGTCGACGAAGGTGTCCGGCAAGGCGCAGACGAAGGCCAACGAGACCCACTCGGTGCGGATGTGGACCGACGGCGACAATGCGTACGCCGTGCTCGTCGACGACCTCGAGGACACCGACATCGACATCCTCGACATCACGAACCCGTCCAAGCCGAAGCTCGTCTCCGAGACCTCGCTCGACTCGGTGACCGCGCAGGCTCCGGGCGAGGTGCACGGCGACGCCGTCTTCCTCCACGACATGGTGGTGGAGGAGATCGACGGCGAGATGATCATGCTCGTCTCGTACTGGGACGGCGGCTACGCGCTGCTGAACGTCGACGACCCGGCGAACCCGGTGTTCCTCCGCGACACCGACTTCGAGGCGTCCGATCCGGTGCGCGACCTCTTCGGCCAGACCGTGACGCCCGAGGGCAACGCCCACCAGGCCGAGTTCACGAACGACCGCGAGTTCTTCATCGCGACGGACGAGGACTTCGACCCGTACCGCGTGATCGCGACCATGGAGGACGGCACGGAGTTCACCGCGATCCAGGGCTCCGACGTGCCGCAGGTCGACACCGAGACGACGCTCGCCGGCGACACCCGCTTCGTGGGCCTCGCCTGCGATGCCGCGAGCGTGCCGGCCGCGAACCCCGGCGAGATCGCGGTCATCGAGCGCGGCGTGTGCGACTTCACGGTGAAGGTGCAGAACGCCGAGGCCAAGGGGTACGAGGGTGCGGTCGTCTTCAACCGCACGGGCGTCGACGGCTGCGACACCCTCGTCTCGATGCTCGTCGATGCCGGGATCCCGGCGGTCTTCGTCTCGCGGACCGACGGCTTCCGGATCCTGACGGGCGGCGTGCCGGGCGACTACACGTGCGACGCCTCCGGTGCGGGGACGACCGTTCCGACGCCGGTCGGCGGCCTCGGGCAGGACGTCGCGATCCAGGCGGTCTTCGACGGCTGGGGCTACGTGCACCTGTACGACGCCGAGACGATGGAGGACCTCGACCAGTACTGGGTGCCCGAGAGCCAGGACGCCGCATACGCGTCGGGCTTCGGCGACCTCTCGGTCCACGAGGTCGCGACCGACCCCGATGACGACCTGGCCTACATCTCGTACTACGCCGCGGGCTTCCGCGTCGTGAGCTACGAGGGCGGCCAGTTCGAGGAGCTCGGCCACTACATCGAGGACGGCGGCAACAACTTCTGGGGCGTCGAGGTGCACGATCACCCGAACGGCCAGCAGTACGTGCTCGCCTCCGACCGCGACAGCGGGCTGTACATCCTCCAGTACACGCCCTGATCCGCTGAACGCATCACACGGCGGGCGGGTGCCGACGGCACCCGCCCGCTGCGTGCGCCCGGGGCGGGGCGCGGCCGTAGGCTGAGGGGATGCCGCGACGAATCCGCAGCACGGTGCTGCCCGGGTGGCGCGACCCGCAGGCCGTGTTCCTCGACCTCGCGGTCGCGGCGTCGCGCGTCGCCTGGCTGGACGGCGGGGATGACGCGACCACCGGGCGGAGCGTCATCGCCATCGCCGCGGAGGACGCTCCGGTCGTGCTGGCCGACGGCGACGCCGATCCCGATGCGGTCTACGCGGCACTCGCCGCCGAGCTCGACGTCGACGCGTCGCAGGTCACCGGCGGAGGCCCGGCCGCGGTCGGCTGGTACGGCTGGTTCGGCTACGAGTTCGGCGCGCGCACGCTCGGCGTGCCCGCGGCCGCCGCCCCGACGCCCGAGGTCGCCTTCTTCCTCGCGGGTCGCGTCATCGTGTTCGACCACGGGAGCCGGACCATCCGGTTGGAGTGGCTGGACGACGATGCGGGCGGGAGCACGGCGCCGAGCGAGTGGGTGGAGCGCACGACCCGCGCGATCGAGCGGATCGGATCGTCGAACAGCGGCGCCGCGGCATCCGTCGACCGGCCCGACTCGCGCTCGGCGCCGGACGCGCGGCCGGCGAGCACCCGCTGGCGGCACGAGCCGGGCGAGTACCGGCGCCTGATCGCGGAGTGCCAGGCGGCGATCACGCGCGGGGACGCCTACCAGCTCTGCCTCACGAACCGGGTCGACGTCGACGTCCGTCCCGATCCGGTCGCCGCCTACCTCGCGCTGCGCGCCTCGAGCCCCAGCCACCACGGCGGTCTCGTCCGCATCGACGAGGTGGCGCTCCTCAGCGCGTCGCCCGAGCAGTTCCTGCTGGTCGCGCCGGACGGCACGGTGGCCACCAAGCCCATGAAGGGCACGCGCCCGCGGTCGGCCGATCCGACGAGGGATGCCGCGCTCCGCGCCGAGCTCCACGCCAGCGAGAAGGAGCGCGCCGAGAACCTGATGATCGTCGACCTCATGCGCAACGACCTCGGCCGCATCGCCGAGCTCGGCTCGGTCCGGGTGCCGGACCTGCTCGTGGTCGAGGAGTACGCCCACGTGCACCAGCTCGTCTCGACGGTCACCGCGCGGCTGCGCCATCCGCTCACCGCCCTCGACGCCGTGCGCTCGGCGTTCCCCGCCGGATCGATGACGGGAGCGCCGAAGCTGTCCGCCATGACGATCCTGCACGGACTCGAGCGCGGGCCGCGCGGCGTGTACTCGGGTGCGTTCGGATGCCTCGGAGTGGACGGGACGGCCGACCTCGCCATGGTGATCCGCTCGATCGTGCTGACGCCCGACGGGGCGTCGATCGGCACCGGCGGCGGCATCACCGCACTGTCCGACCCCGACGAGGAGGTCGAGGAGACCCGGGTGAAGGCGCGGGCCCTGATCGCCGTGCTCGGCGGCGAGACGCCGGGCGCATGGGTCGGACCCGCTGCGGTCCCGCCGGTCGCAGTCGATGACGACGACGCCGGCCGCGAACGCCCGACGCACGACTCCGGGCATTGAGTAGGCTTGATCCTCGGGCGCCCGTCGCGCGCGCCCGCACCCGGGCGACTCGCCCGCCCCCCGCGCATCACGATTGAGAGTCACGTGGCACACGAGCAGGACACCCCCCAGGCCGAGGCAGGCACCTACGACTTCGCGACGATCCAGGCGAAGTGGCTTCCGGTGTGGGAGGAGCTCGAGCCGTTCCGCGCGGCGAAGCCGGGGGACACGCGCCCCCGCAAGTACATCCTCGACATGTTCCCGTACCCGTCGGGCGACCTGCACATGGGCCACGCCGAGGCGTTCGGCTTCGGCGACGCGGCCGCGCGATACTGGCGTCACCAGGGCTTCGACGTGCTGCACCCGATCGGCTGGGACTCCTTCGGCCTGCCCGCGGAGAACGCGGCGATCAAGCGCGGCGCCGACCCGAAGGCGTGGACCTACGCGAACATCGAGCAGCAGAAGCGATCGTTCAAGCAGTACGCGCCGTCGTTCGACTGGACGCGTGAACTCCACACCAGCGACCCCGAGTACTACAAGTGGAACCAGTGGCTGTTCCTCAAGCTGTACGAGAAGGGCATCGCGTACCGCAAGGACGGCCAGGTCAACTGGTGCCCGGTCGACCAGACCGTGCTCGCCAACGAGCAGGTCGTCGACGGCCACTGCGAGCGCTGCGGCGCGGTCGTCACGAAGAAGGCGCTGACGCAGTGGTACTTCCGCGTCACCGACTACGCCGACCGGCTGCTCGACGACCTGAACCAGCTCGAGGGCAAGTGGCCGAACAAGGTCCTGACCATGCAGCGCAACTGGATCGGCCGTTCCTCGGGCGCCGACGTCGACTTCGCCATCGAGGGGCGCGAGCAGCCCGTGACGGTGTTCACGACCCGCCCCGACACGCTCTACGGCGCGACGTTCATGGTCGTCGCGCCCGACTCGGCGCTGGCCGAGGAGCTCGCAGCGGGCGCCTCGGAGGAGGTGCGGGCGCGTTTCGACGAGTACCTGGGGTCGGTGCGCGCCGAGAGCGACATCGACCGCCTCTCCACCGACCGCCCGAAGACCGGCGTCTTCCTGGAGCGCTACGCGGTCAACCCGATCAACGGCGAGCGCCTGCCGATCTGGGCGGCGGACTACGTGCTCGCCGACTACGGCCACGGCGCGATCATGGCCGTGCCCGCGCACGACCAGCGCGACCTCGACTTCGCGCGCGCCTTCGAGCTGCCGGTCCGAGTCGTCGTCGACACGAACGCGCCGGTGACCGGCGTCATCCCCGTCATCCCGGTCGACGAGCACGGCGTGCCGCTGCCCATGGACGACCTGCCGTCGCTCGACCCCGCGGGCACGGGCGTCGCGCTGGCCGGCGAGGGGCGCCTGACGAACTCCGGGCCGCTCAACGGCCTGAGCAAGACCAACGCGATCCGGCGCGCGATCGAGATCCTCGAGGAGCGCGGCGTCGGCCGTGCCGCGAAGAACTACCGCCTCCGCGACTGGCTCATCTCCCGCCAGCGGTACTGGGGCACGCCGATCCCGATCATCCACTGCGAGCACTGCGGCGAGGTCGCGGTCCCCGAGGCCGACCTGCCCGTGCGGCTGCCGGACGCCGCGGGGCTCGACCTCTCGCCGAAGGGTGCGAGCCCGCTCGGCGCCGCCGAGGAGTGGGCGCGCGTGACGTGCCCGCAGTGCGGCCGCGAGGCACGCCGCGACTCGGACACGATGGACACGTTCGTCGACAGCTCCTGGTACTACCTGCGCTACCTGAACCCGAACGACGACGCGCGCGCCTTCGACCCGGCCGAGGCCGAGAAGTGGATGCCGGTCGACCAGTACGTCGGCGGTGTCGAGCACGCCATCCTGCACCTGCTGTACTCGCGCTTCGTCACGAAGGTGCTCTTCGACCTCGGCTACCTCGGGTTCACCGAGCCGTTCACGTCGCTGCTCAACCAGGGCATGGTCATCATGGACGGCACCAAGATGTCGAAGTCGAAGGGCAACCTGGTCGAGTTCGCCTCCGAGCTGTCGGCGCACGGCGCCGATGCGCTGCGCGTCACCATGGCCTTCGCCGGCCCGCCGGAGGACGACATCGACTGGGCCGACGTCTCGCCGGTCGGGGCGGCCAAGTTCCTGGCCCGCGCATGGCGCATCTCGGGCGAGGTCACCTCGAGCCCCGACGTCGAGTGGAAGTCGGGCGACCGGGCGCTCCGGCGCATCACGCACCGCCTGCTGGCCGACGCCCCGGGCCTCGCCGAGTCGTTCAAGTTCAACGTCATCGTGGCGCGCCTCATGGAGCTCGTGAACGCGACGCGCAAGGCGATCGACTCCGGCCCCGGCGCCGGTGACGCGGCCGTGCGCGAGGCCGCCGAGGTCACCGCGATGATCCTCGACCTGTTCGCGCCCTACACGGCGGAGGACATGTGGGAGCGGCTCGGCTACGAGCCCACGGTCGCGAACGTGGCGTGGCGCAAGGCCGACCCCGCGCTCCTCGTCGAGGAGTCGGTCACGGCGATCGTGCAGGTCGACGGCAAGGTGCGCGACCGCCTGGAGGTCTCGCCGAAGATCGGCGCCGACGAGCTCGAGTCGCTCGCGCGCGCCTCGGCCGCGGTGACCCGCTCGGTCGGCGAGCGCGAGATCGTCAACGTGATCGTGCGGGCGCCGAAGCTCGTCAACATCGCCACGCGCGGTTAGGTCCCGCCGGTTCGAGCCGTCCTCCACAGTGAGGCGGTCCGACGGTGTTCCTCGCGCGCCCGACGGGCGCGGAGTCCGAGGTCGCGCCGGGTCGTAGCGTCGCGGCGTGACCGTCGAACCTCCCGACCCGCTCGCCCGGCTGGACGGCGCGCGCGCCCGCCCGCGGTCG
>NZ_SDPL01000136.1 GCF_004135055.1 Agromyces binzhouensis
CACGAGCGACGCGGCACCGCGCGACCGGCGCGACGCGCTCGCCCGGGTCGCCGACGTGATCGTCGCAGGCGATCGCCGCGTCGACCTCGCCGGCGCCGTGGCCGAACTCGGGGAGCGGGGCATGCGCTCGATCCTCTCGGAGGGCGGGCCCGGCCTGCTCGGCGCCCTCGCCGAGTCCGACCTGGTGGACGAGCTGTGCGTGACGCTCAGCCCGGTGCTCGTCGGCGGCTCGGCTCCGCGGATCTCGGGCTCGGCCGAGGAGCGCCCGCGAGCCATGCGACTGGTGCACGCCATCCCGGGCGAGCGCATGCTCTTCCTGCGATACGCACGAGGCTGACCGGCTCGGGCCGCGGAACGCATTGACACGATCGGAGGGCGCCGCCTAGCCTCTGCGTGCGGCGCGCGATCCGCCCGCTCGTTCGACGAGGAGAGGTGATGGGGTGAGCGTCGACGCCGCCGATCGGACCCGGCAGCAGCAGTTCCCCGACGAGGCGCGGCGCGTGAACGCCTGGGCGAGCCCGGCGTTCTGGTGGCGCGTCGCGATCGTGCTCGTCGTGCTCTGGGGCCTCGTGGCCGGCGAGCGGCGGCTGGCGTACTTCACCACGCAGAGCAACGTGATCGTCTTCGCCTACTTCGCCGGCGCGCTGTACTGGATGGCCCGTCGCGGAACCGCAGCGGCGCCGGCACCCGTCCTGCGGGGCGGCGTGACCACCTGGATCCTCACGACCATGGTCGTCTCGCACGTGCTGCTCAATCACTTCGAGAACCCGATCCCCGGCCTGTTCGTCGCCGACCCGACGGACGAGCTCGCGAATCGCGCGATCTTCGCGATGCACTACGTCGTGCCGCTCATGGTCCTCGTGGACTGGGTCGCGTTCGGCCCGCACCGCGTCGTGCGATGGCGGGATGCCGCGTGGTGGCTGGCCTACCCCGCCGCCTACGGGCTCGTCTTCCTGTGGCGCGCGCTCGCCCTGCCCGAGGTGCCCGACCGGTTCCCGTACCCGTTCCTCGACACCGACGCCCTCGGGGCCTTCGGATCACTGCTCGAGATGCTCCGCGTCGTCGCCTACATCGCGGTGCTCGGGGTCCTCGTGATGGCCCTCGACCGGCTCGCCTGGTGGGTCGGCGAACGGCTGCGCCGCGTGCGGCGCGGGGCGGAGGCATCCGCCTGACCGCGACTCAGGCGGCCGCGAGGGCGTGCGCGTCGAGGATCGTGTAGCTGTAGCCCTGCTCGGCGAGGAAGCGCTGGCGGTTGAGGGCGAAGTCCTGGTCCACCGTGTCGCGCGCGACGAGCGTGTAGAAGTTCGCCGACAGTCCCGACTCCTTGGGGCGGAGCAGGCGGCCGAGGCGCTGGGCCTCCTCCTGGCGGGAGCCGAACGAGCCCGAGACCTGGATCGCGACCGTGGCCTCGGGGAGGTCGACCGAGAAGTTCGCGACCTTCGACACCACCAGGACCGGTGTCCTGCCGTCGCGGAACTCCTGGAAGAGCCGCTCGCGTTCGTCGACCGGCGTGGCGCCCGTCAGCTGGGGCGCCCCGAGCGTCTCGGCGAGCTCGTCGATCTGGTCGAGGTACTGGCCGATCACGAGGATGCGCTCGCCGGCGTGCTTGGCGACGAGCTCCTTGACGACGCCGAGCTTCGCGGGGGCGGTCGCGGCGAGGCGGTAGCGCTCGTCGTCGGCGGATGCCGCGTACGCCAGCCGCTCGGACTGCGGCAGGTCGATCCGCACCTCGTAGCAGGCGGCGGGCGAGATGAAGCCCTGCGCCTCGATCTCCTTCCACGGCGCGTCGAACCGCTTGGGGCCGATCAGCGAGAACACGTCGCCCTCGCGACCGTCCTCGCGGACGAGCGTCGCGGTGAGCCCGAGCCGGCGCCGCGCCTGCAGTTCCGCGGTGAGCTTGAAGACGGGCGCGGGAAGCAGGTGCACCTCGTCGTAGACCACGAGCCCCCAGTCGAGCGCGTCGAGGAGTGCCAGGTGCGCGTACTCGCCCTTCCGCTTCGCGGTGAGGATCTGGTACGTCGCGATCGTGACCGGCTTGACCTCCTTGGCCTGGCCGGAGTACTCGCCGATCTCCTCGGCGGTCAGGCTCGTGCGGCGCAGCAGCTCGTCGCGCCACTGGCGTGCCGAGACGGTGTTCGTGACGAGGATGAGCGTCGTCGTCTTCGCGGTCGCCATCGCGCCCGCGCCGACGAGGGTCTTGCCCGCGCCGCATGGGAGCACGACGACGCCGGAGCCGCCCTCGAAGAAGTTGTCCACGGCCTTCTGCTGGTAGTCGCGCAGGTGCCAGTCGTCCTGCTCGAGGTCGATCTCGTGCGGCGTGCCGGGCGTGTACCCCGCGAGGTCCTCGGCCGGCCAGCCGAGCTTCACGAGCTCCTGCTTCAGTGCTCCGCGCGCCCACGCCTCGACGAGGAAGCTCGTGTCGTCGATCCGCTCGGTGAGCAGCGGAGCGATCCGCCTCGCGCCCGCGACCTCGGTGAGCACCGCCAGGTCGTCGCTGCGGAGCCGCAGCGCGCCGTCGTCGGTGCGGTCGACGATCAGGCGGCCGTACCGGTCGACGGTCTCGCGCATGTCGACCGCGACCGTCTGGGGCACCGGGAACTTCGCGTAGCGCTCGAGGGTGCCCAGCATGTCGTCGGCCGTGTGCCCCGCAGCCCGCGCGTTCCAGAGGCCGAGCCTCGTGATGCGGTAGGTGTGGATGTGCTCCGGCGCGCGCTCGAGCTCGGCGAAGATGGCGAGGTCGTGCCGGGCGTCCTCTGCGAGGGGGTTCGCGACCTCGAGGAGCACGGTGCGATCGCTCTGGACGATCAGGGGGCCGTCTGACATAGCGGACCAGTCTATCCCGGGTTTCCGGGGGTCGGCTCCGAGGGCGACGGATGACCCGACCGCGACGATCCGGAACGCCCTGGTGCGGCGGTCAGCTGCCGGCGGGTGCCGGTGCGACCGCGGCGATCGCGGAGATCGGCAGCGTCCGCTCGATGTCGGACTTGCGGTCCCGAGCCCGGAGGCGACCGTTCGCGACACTGGCCGGGGCGAGGAGGTAGTCGGCGGTGTCGCCGCCGGGCATGCGCACGGTGACCGTCAGCGTCTCCTTGGCGCGCGCCGCCGCCTCGAGCTGCCTCGCGAGCCAGGCCTGCTCGGTGCCGCCCTCGACGTCGGCCTCGGCGAGTCGGTCGAGCAGCGCCTCGAGCGGGTCGGTGCGCGGAGCCGGCGTCGGCGCGTGCCCGACGTGATGGCGTCGGAGGCGGACGATCCGTCCCTCCGCGTCCTCCGCGGCGACCGGATAGCGTGCGTCGCTCAGCCCCCAGAAGACCACGTCGGGCGGGAACCGCGACAGCAGGCGGTGCGCACCGTCCTGTCGGAGCCCGAGCGACGAGAGGGACTGGTCGACGAGGAGGGTGCCGATCAGCTGCGGGTCCTCCGACCGCACGGACGCGCGCGCAGGGGCCTCCGACACGTCGGCCGCGCCGACCCGGACGGCCCCGAAGCGCGCCGCCGACTCGCTCAGGAGGTAGGCGAGCGGCTGCGGGATGCCGGTCAGGGAGATCTCCTCGAGGAAGGCGCGGATGCCCTCCTCGCTGTCGCCGGCCGCGAGGGCGCGGTTGACGGATGCCGCGGTCACGCGGTAGCTGGAGGCGAGGTCGCGGCCCTCGACCTCCGCGAACGTCCGGAGCCGGGCGTCGAGCGACGGCTCGAGCGGGCCGGGGGAGACGATCGTGAGGTCGTGCTGGACGTAGACCTTGTCGACCTGCTTCGGGAAGTGGCGGGAGAGGCGATCGGCGGCGCCGGCCAGGTCGCCGGAGAGCACGAGCGACGCGGTCTCCAGCGGTTCGCCGGCGACCGCGAGTCCGAGTGCCTCGGCATCCTCGAGGAGGCGGTCCATGCCGTCGCGGAGCCATGCGCCGCCGCCGGGGTAGTACCAGGCGACGTCGTCCCTGATGGACGAGGAGCTCAGGGCTTCGCTGCGGCGGACGACCAGTTCGCGAAGCGGCGCGGGGATGCGGGCGCGCCACGCCTCGGCGAGCCGGGTCCAGCGGGAACCGGTGCCGAGCATGATCCACTCGGCGCCCGCGTCGGACTCGAGCCAGACCGGACCGTCGCGGACGATCAGCCCGGCCTCGATCGCCCGGCGCACGAGTCGCGGGAACTCGTCGAGTTCGACCCCCGCCGCCTCGGCGAGGCGCTTCGCGTCCGGCAGGGCGAACCCGCCCTTGGCGAGCTCGCGGGCAGGCTGGACGGCGAGTCCCGAGAGCAGTTCGGCGGTCGCGGCGACGGTGCTGTGCGCGGTCTCGGCGGCGCGTCGGTCCAGCAGCCCCGTGTCGGGGCGATCGCCGGGCACGGCGACCGGCGGCGCGTGCCCCGCGAGGGACTCGAGGCTCGGCAGGTCGTCGTCGAGGCGCGAATCCAGCCGAGCGGCGATCTCGGTCGGCACGTGGATGCGCACTCCGTCGCGCAGCAGCAGCAGCCTCGCCTCGAGGCGCTCGAGCGCCGAGGCGGGATCGGCGGCCAGTGCATCGGCGAGGTCGTCGGCCCCGAGCCCGCGCAGTTCGTCGCCCAGGCGGCCGAGGTCGGTCCAGCCCGCGTCGTCGGAGGTCGCCGCCGCGGCGGCGAGGACGGCGAGCGACGGGCGCTCGAGACGGTCGACGGCGTGGTCGATCGAGTCGGTCGCGGTCAGGGCCTCGGCCAGGTCGAAGAGATCCCGGACGCTGGAGTGATCGAGCTCGCGCGTGGTCAGCGCAGCCGCGAGCCGCTCGCGCGGGATCGCGCGGAGGCTCGCGGCGAGCACCAGCATGACGGTCAGTCCGTGCCCTGTCGTGACTCCCGTGACCGACGCACGCCGTTGACGATGAGCAACGCGATCAGGAGGACGAAGCCGATGGGCAATCCGATGAGCGGCAGCACGAGCACGAACGGCCAGATCCCCTCGCTGAAGCCGTCGTCGGCGCCGACTCCCGAGAGGGTGCCGATCATGACCGCGAAGAAGGCGATGATCGAGAGCCCGACGGTCGCGGCGACCATGTAGGCGAGGATGCGCTCGAGACGATGGTCGGTGATCGGTCCCTGATTGCTCACCGTCCCAGAATAGGCCCCACGGCCGTCCCGGCGGGTGCCGGACCGTAGACTGGGGGCCGACGTCGCCGCGGTTTCCGGCGCGCCCACCGAGACAGCGGGAGATCCATCGATGCCCACCGGCAAGGTCAAGTTCTACGACGAGGAGAAGGGGTTCGGCTTCATCAGCGGCGATGACGGCCAGGAGGTCTTCCTCCACGCCTCGGCACTTCCCGCCGGCGCGACCGTGCGCTCGGGCACCCGCCTGGAGTTCGGGATCGCCCAGGGCAAGCGCGGCGCGCAGGCGCTCTCGGTGCGCGTGCTCGACGCGCCGCCGAGCCTCGCGCGGATGCACCGCAAGCCGGCGGACGACATGGCGGTCATCGTCGAGGACCTCGTGAAGGTCCTCGACGGCATCGGCGCGAACCTCAAGCGCGGCCGGTACCCCGACAACGCGCACAGCCGGAAGATCGCGGCCCTGCTGCGCAAGGTTGCGGACGAGCTGGATGCCTGACGCCGAGTTCCCCGACGAGCCGACCGACGCATCCGACGGCGGTACGGCCCCCGACGACCGCGCGCCGATCGTCGCCGACGACGTGCTGCTCGCCGCGGTCGACCTCGCGCGCGGCGCGCTGCTCGAGGTCACCGCGGCGCAGACGGTGGGCTCCGTCGTGGGCCACGTCGCGGAGGGCGAGCACGTGCTCTCGCTGCACTTCGCCGCCGACCTGCCCGGCTACCCCGGCTGGCACTGGTCGGTCACCCTCGCGCGCGTCGAGGGCGCCGACCCGACCGTGCTCGAGACCGAGCTGCTCCCCGGCGAGCAGTCGCTCCTCGCTCCCGAGTGGGTGCCGTGGTCGGACCGGCTCGCGGAGTACCGCGCCGCCCAGGCCGCGGCCGCCGCGGAGGCCGAGACCTCCGAGGGCGACACCGACGCCGACGAGGAGTCGGACGGCGACGACGCGCTCGACGCCGATGACCGCGTCGACGACGGCGATGCCGACGAGTTCGGCGACGAGGACGCCGGAGACGACGTGTTCGACGGCATCGACATCGACGCGCTCGACGCCGAGGACGACGAGGGCGCTGAGGACGAGGGCGCTGACGACGACGAGGGCACTGACGACGACGAGGGCGCCGACGACGACGAGGGCGCCGACGACGACGAGGGCGCCGACGAGTCGGACTGACGCGTCCGGGCGTCGCTCAGTGCGAACGCGGGTCGTCGGAGTCCGGCCGGTGCCGCCGACGGCGAAGCTGCACCACGACGAGTCCGACGACCCCGAGCACCACGCCGATCGCGGCGGCGGCGATGAACCAGCCGAACCCGGCATCCGCCAATGCGCCTGCGAACCCCAGGGCGAGGCCCAGGGCGACGACCCACGCGACGGTTCCGGCGAGCAGCGCCTTGCGCGCGTCCGCCCGGACCGGCTCCGGATCGGGATGCCGTTCGGACTCCGAGAGCCACAGCCGCATGGCCGTCACCCTATCCGTTCTGCGCGAGCACCCAGTCCAGCGACGCGGTGAGCGCGCGCACGTCGTCCGGCTCGATCGCGGTGAACGTGGCGACGCGCAGCTGGTTCCGGCCGAGCTTGCGATAGGGCTCCGTGTCGACGATGCCGTTGGCGCGAAGCGTCTTCGCGAGTGCCGCGGCATCCGTCGACTCGTCGAAGTCGATCGTCACGACGACCTGCGAACGGTGCTCCGGGTCGGCGACGAACGGCGCCGCCGCAGGGGTCCGCGCCGCCCAGTCGTAGAGGATCCCGGATGACTCGCGCGTGCGCGCGTCGGCCCACGCGAGTCCGCCCGAGGCGTTCATCCAGTCGAGCTGGCTCTCGAGCAGCAGCAGCGTGGCGAGTGCGGGCGTGTTGAGCGTCTGGTCGAGGCGCGAGTTGTCGACCGCGTTCTTCAGCGACAGGAAGTCGGGGATGTAGCGGTCGGATGCCGCGATGCGCTCGATGCGCTCGATCGCTGCCGGCGACATGATCGCCAACCACAGCCCGCCGTCGGAGGCGAAGTTCTTCTGCGGGGCGAAGTAGAGCACGTCGAACTCCGCCGGGTCGGCGGCGGCGCCGCCTGCGGCGCTCGTGGCGTCGACGACCGTGAGCGCGCCCGCGTCGCCGGCGACCCGACGGACGGGCG
>NZ_SDPL01000137.1 GCF_004135055.1 Agromyces binzhouensis
CGCGCCGGGCGGCACGAACGCATCCGCCGACCCGAACGCGTCAGGCGGCCCCGAGTACGGCCCCGCCGGCGCGCAACGGACCGATCCCGCCGACCGGGCCGTCGGCCTCGAGCGGGGGTTCGACCGGCTGCTGTCCATCCAGCGACCGATCGTGCTCGCGCACCTCCGCGCCATCCGCCGGAACCACCCCACGGCGAGCCCCGAGGAGCTCGTCCGCGTGCTCGAGCGCCGGTACCTGACCGCCGTCACGACCGGCGGCGCCGCCGTCGGCGCGACCGCCGTCGTCCCCGGCATCTCGACCGGCATCACGCTCGCCCTCTCGGGTGTCGAGACCGCGGGCTTCCTCGAGGCGACCGCGCTCTTCGCGCAGTCGGTCGCCGAGGTGCACGGCCTCCACGTCGAGAACCCCGACCGCGCACGCGCACTCGTGATGACGCTCATGATGGGCCGCGAGGGCGCCGACCTCGTCCGGCACTTCGCCGCGCAGGCGACCGGGAAGGGCGTGCCGCAGAACGCCTACTTCGGCGAGATCATCACGAGCACGCTCCCACGCGCCGTCATGGGCTCGGTCGTCGACCGGCTGCGGCACGTGTTCGTCAAGCAGTTCGCCGTCAGGGGCGGCGCCGGCATCATCGGGCGGGCCATCCCGTTCGGGATCGGCGCCGCGATCGGCGGCATCGGCAACCACGTGCTCGGGCGCCGGGTCCTGCAGCAGTCCCGCCTGGCATTCGGCCCCGCGCCGTACGCGCTCCCCGTCGAACTGGAGCCGCGCGGCGACGAGACGGCGATCACCTCGGCCGGACGGCGTCTCGCTCGAGCGGTGACGACGGCAGGGCGCGTCGCGAGCCGGCCGTTCGGACGACTGACCGCCGGAAGGTCGAAGGGCGACGACGCGGATGCCTCGGACGAGGACGTCGCCCCGGGCGGCGATGACGCGACGGACGAGCCCATCGGCCGCGGCGAAGCCGGTGAACCCGGCGAGCCCGGCGCGGACCGGCCCGCCGACCCGGGCGGGACGGCCTGAGAACC
This sequence comes from Agromyces binzhouensis, assembly GCF_004135055.1. GTDB lineage: Bacteria > Actinomycetota > Actinomycetes > Actinomycetales > Microbacteriaceae > Agromyces > Agromyces binzhouensis. Next base: position 1,030 of record NZ_SDPL01000137.1, read on the forward strand.
CCGCCTACGCGATCGGCTCGTACCCGAGCAGCTCGCGCAGTTGGCTGGTCTCGGCATCGAGCACGTCCTCCGGCTTGCCCGCGTCCCGCCGCACCCGGAACCGCCCGCTCAGCGCGATCAGGCGATCGGCGACGTCGTGCTCGGGATCGCGCTCGATGAGGCGCAGGGTGATCACGAACCACCGCTCCGCGAGCTCGAGCTCGTCGGCGAACTCGAACGACTCGGCGACGTGGAGGTGCCGCCACCACTGCCCGCTCCCCGACCCGCGCAGCGCGTCGGCCGTCCGCAGCGCCGCATCGCGCTCGCCGAGCGCGAGCAGGATCGCGACGAGCCGGCCGGTCGCCTCATGGGGCTCGGCGTCGGATGCCTCGTCGGCGCGCCTCGCGACCGTCAGCGCCCGCTCCAGCTCACCCGCCATCTCGAAGTGCTCCGCCGCGACGAGCAGGAGGTGCGCACGCCGCACGCCCGACCCCAACTCGAACGCAGTGTCATCCGTCGCCCATTTCTCGAGCAGGTCGGCCCGCGCGACGTGCCCGCGACCGTCCGCGACGCGGAGCTCCAGCTCGTCGAGATCGTCCTCGGTGATCAGCTGCGCCATGGCCCGAGCATACGTTCCGGGCAGGCGGATCGCATCGGGTCGCGCGCGGTCTCAGTCGACTTCGATCTCGTCGGACTGCTCGGCCGCCTCGCCCTCCGCGTCGTGGTCGTCGACCTCGGGATCGGTCGCGTGCAGCGCCGCGAACCGCTCCCACTCCACCATGAGGTGGTCGACCGCCTCGTGGAAGCGACGGGTCGTAACGCCCGGCGTCGTGTCGCCGAAGTAGCGCTCGACCCAGTAGCCGAGCCGCTCGAGCGCCTGCGCGTCGTGCGCGACGTCGTCGACCCGGGCGAGCATCGTCGCGCCGTCGGCCCGGTCCAGCCACTCGCACGCGGAGAGGTAGCCGCCCGTGTCGACCTGCGCGTCGGGGTTCGCCGGACGCGTCACCAGGAGCGGCTTGCCGGCCGCGAGGCGGTCGTAGACCATCGCCGAGATGTCGACGATCGCGACGTCGGCGGCCGCGAGCTGCCAGCCGAGGTCCTTGCCCTCGTCGACGACGTGATGCGCGGACGGGTCCGCTGCGTTCGCCTGCTCGAGCAGGCGCTTGATCTCCTGGTTCGCGGCGCCGTACTCGTGGTCGACCACGCCCGAGCGCGGATGCGGCCGGTAGATCACGCGGTGCCGGCCGCTCGCGATGAAGGCGCGGACGAGGTCGACGCCGTGCGAGGCGATCGAGCCGTACGCGGCCGCACCGCGATCCCCCTCCCACGTCGGTGCGTAGAGCACCACCTCACGCTCGTCGTCCGGGTACGGCAGCGCACTGCCGTCGAGGTAGTGGTCGGCCTGCGGGCGGCCGATGGGGATGGCCCGCTTGTCGAAGTCGTAGTCCCAGAGCACCTTCTCGAGGCGCGCCCGCGCGGCATCGCCGGCGATGAACGCGTAGTCGTAGGCCTTGAACTGGTTCGTGGTCATGTACATCTTGTCGGACTCGCCGTGGTTGATGAACACGTGCCAGCGGCGCCCGTAGCGCATCATCTGGAAGTTCTTGGCGTTCTGGTTGACGTAGAAGATCACGTGCAGGTCCTGCTCGTGGATCACGTGCTCGAGATCCGCGACCCGGCGGACGTACGCCACGGGCACCGGTGATTCGTCGAGGAGCGCGAGTGCCGCGCCCGACGCGCGACTGAGCACCAGCACCGGGTGCCGCTCGGCGAGCCGCGCGAGCGGCCGGTACCACTGGCGCAGCTGGTAGAGGTTGACCTTGCCGTCGGCGAAGTAGACGCCCACGCGGAACCGGTGCGGCTCGAGCGTGCCCTGCTCGGCGAGCTTGTCGACCAGCTGCCGCTGCGCACGCCGCGAGCGGATGACGTTCTGCACGAGCTTCACGGCGCGGCGCGCGTCTCTCCTCAGTTCCACCGTCCAAGGGTAGCCGCCGTCGCGCATCGCGCATGACGCGTCAGACGACGGGGGGCCGCCCGGCGAGGGTCATCCGCCACACGGTGCGCCACCGCATCGGGCGTCGCTCCCCCGCGTCCTCGCGCCAGCCGGCGCGCCACCCCGCGAACCACGCGCGGAGCGCCGCGGGCTGCCGGAACCACCGCAGCACCTGGATCGCCGTCCAGGAGCCGACGTAGCACGGGACGAGGAGCGCCGGCAGGTTGCGGCGCGCGAGCCAGACCCGGTTCCGGGCGTTCAGCCGGTAGTAGTACTCGTGGCGCGCCGGGTCGATCACCGGATGCGCCGCCTCGAGCTCGCCCGCGTACCAGGCGCGGTAGCCGGCATCCCACACCCGCCATGCCAGTTCGATGCCCTCGTGCGCGTAGAAGAACGGGTCGGCCCAGCCGCCGGAGGCATCGAACACGTGCCTCGGCATGAGCACCGCGCCCTCCCAGCAGGAGAACACCGGGCCCGAGTGCGCCGGATCGCCCTTGCGGATGCGCGGGATCCAGCGCCGGGGCGAGGCGAGCCCGGTCGGGTCGACCACGCGGGGCTGGACGAGCCCGAGGTCGGGCCGCGAGGCGAGCATGCGGCATCCGTCGGCCAGGAAGGACGGACTCGGCAGGTACGCGTCGTCGTCGAGGAAGAACAGCACGTCGCCCGCGACCTCTGGGACGCCCCGGTTGCGACCGGCCGGGATTCCGAGGTTCTCCGGCAGGTGCAGCGTGCGCACCTCGGGCGGGAGCGGCGGGTCGGCGGTCGCCGGGTCCCAGCCGTTGCCGACGCAGGCGACGTCGACGTCGACGTCCTCCTGGTCGAGGATGCTCCGGATGCCGCGCGCGAGCTCGACGGGACGTCGGCCCATCGTCAGGACCACGACCCCGACGCGGGGCCGCCCGGTCGTCGACGTCGGATCAGGCACGGACACGGCGGGAGGCCATGATCGCGATGAAGTGGCCGAGGAGCGCGAGCACCGCGAGGGGCAGCAGCGCGGCGAGCACGACACGGTCCACCAGCGGTTGGCCGACGAAGAGCCCCACGACCGCCGCGGCGAACGCGATGAGCGTCAGTTCGACCGAGTGGTAGAGGCGGTGGAACGGCACGAAGCGCGCAGCCTTGCGCAACGTGGCGACGAGGCCCCCGCGCGGCGCGGTCTCGCCGTGCGTGTCGGCCAGCTTCGGCAGGCCCGCGTTGGCCCGGGCGACGTGCACCATGTCGTTGAGCGCCTTGTTCAGCACGATGACGAGCGCGAGCAGGGCCGCGATCGTCGTCCACAGGAAGTCGGCGGGGAACTCCAGCGGGTAGGCGGCCGCGCGGATGCCGAGGGCGATCGGGATCAGCGCCTCGGTCGAGTAGTGGCCGACCTTGTCGAGGAACACGCCGGCCGGGCTCGACGTGCGGCGCCAGCGCGCGACCTCGCCGTCGCAGCAGTCGACGAGCATCTGCAGCTGGCCGAGCACCACCGCGAGCAGCGCGCCCCAGATGCCGGGGATCAGCAGGGCCGCGGCGGTCGACCAGCCGACGAGGATCATGAGGCCCGTGACGCCGTTCGCCGAGATGCGCGTGTGCAGCAGCAGCCACGTCAGGTAGGGCGAGAGGTCGCGCAGGTACAGCGATGCCGTCCAGTGCTCCGCGTTCCGGCGGCCGCGGACCTCGGGAGGCTGCGTCACCGCGCGCTGCGCGGCGAGGCTCGACGGGATCCCCCGGTCCGGCATGGGCTCCGACATGCTCACCTTCCCGTGTGCGTGGCGATGTTGGTCGTGAGCGAGAGGTACCCGAGCACGAAGCCCGCCCCCCACGCGACGTGGATGCAGGGCAGGACGGCGAGGAACCACGCGGCCGTCGCAGCGCCGCTGCGGCGCGCGTACGCGAGCGTCGCCACGACCACGAAGAGCACGTAGACGAGCGGCACGACGAAGCCGACGAGCAACCACGGCGCCTGGCCCGTCATCGCCTGGACGATGCCGACGACGCCGAGGATGAGGCCGAGCAGCACGCCGACGACCATGGCGGGCGGGACGAAGTACCGGAGGCCGTTCGCCGTCGGGAATCGGCGGGCGAGTTCCCCCCGCCACAGCCCGGTGGAGAACATCTGGCGCGCCAGTCGCTCCAGGCTCGAGCGCGGGCGATAGGTCACCGCGAGTTCGGGCGTGAACCAGACCGTCCCGCCCGTCTGGCGCAGTCGGCGGTTCAGCTCCCAGTCCTGGCCGCGCTTGATCGTCTCGTCGAAGAGGCCGACTCGCTCGAGCGCGCTCCTGCGGAACACCCCCAGGTAGACCGTCTCGACCGGCCCCTCGTGGCCGCCGACGTGGAACGCCGAGCCGCCGAGGCCGACGGGGGTCGTGTAGGCCAGCGCCACCGCGCGCTCGAACGGCGTCTCGCCGCGCGCGTCCATGATGCCGCCCACGTTGTCGGCACCGGTGCGCACGAGCGTCTCGACCGCGAGGCGCGTGTAGTCCACCGGCAGCATCGAGTGGGAGTCGACCCGGACGACGACGGGGTGCACGGCCGCGCGGATGCCGATGTTGAGGCCCGCGGGCGTGGACCCCACCTCGTTCTCGAGCACGTGGACGCGCGCATCGCGCGACGCGAGGTCGGCGACCAGTTCGTTCGTGCCGTCGATCGAGGGGCCGAGCGCGATCAGCACCTCGACCGGGCCGTCGTACTCCTGCGCGAGGATCGACTCGACCGCGGCGCGCACGTGCGACGCATCGTTCAGCACGGGCATGACATACGAGACGCCGATCGGCGGCGACGGTTCCGCCGGATGGGGCTGGTCGGGCATGGTCCTCACTCGTGCACTGGGTCGATCGAGCCTAGCAGCAGGGACCCCCGCGATCGCGGTGCCGACGCGGGGGTTGCGCGCACGAGCGACGGGGGCCGGACCATCGGTCCGGCCCCCGTCGGAGCGGTCGCCCGGGATCAGCCCTCGAACGTGCCGAGGGTCACGGTCACGGTGTTCGACTCGCCGTCGCGCGTGTAGGTCAGCTCGGCCTGGGCACCGCCCGCGAGGGCGCGCACCTGCGCGGTCAGGTCGGTCTGGTCGGTGATCGGGATGCCGTTCAGCGCCGTCACGACGTCGCCGGACTGCAGGCCCGCCGCCTCGGCGGCGCCGCCCGCGCTCACCTCGGAGATGAGCGCACCGACCGTGGAGCTCTCGCCGCTCGCCTGCGCCGAGGTCACCGTCGCGCCGAGCAGGCCGTGCGTCGCCGAGCCGTTCTCGATGATCTCGCCCGCGATGCGCTCGGCGAGGTTCGAGGGCACCGCGAAGCCGACGCCGATGTTGCCGGCCTCGCCCGAGCTGCCGCCGGCGGAGAGGATCGCGACGTTCACGCCGATGAGCTTTCCCTCGCCGTCGAGCAGCGCGCCGCCCGAGTTGCCCGGGTTGATCGCGGCGTCCGTCTGGATCACCGGGATGGAGATGAGGCCGCCGCCCGACGAGCCGTTGCGCTCCTGGCCGTCGAAGTTCCAGAAGTCGAACGGGCTGTCGCCCGACCCGCCCTGGTCGCCCTCGCCGCTGTCGGGCGCGGTCTCGGGCGCTGCCGAGGACTCCACGTCGATGCTGCGGTTCAGGGCGCTGACGATGCCGTTCGTGACGGTGCCGGAGAGGCCGAGCGGCGCGCCGATGGCGATCGCGGTGTCGCCGACGTTGAGCTCGCTCGAGTCGGCGAACTCGATCGGCGTGAGGCCCGAGGCATCCGTCAGCTTGATGACCGCGAGGTCGCTCAGCGGATCGGTGCCGATGAGCTCCGCCGAGTAGAGCGAGCCGTCGTCGGCCTTGACCTGGATCGACGGGTCGCCGGTCGCGCCGTCGAGCGTGACGACGTGCGTGTTCGTGAGCACGTACCCGTCCTCGGAGAGGATGATGCCCGAGCCCGTGCCGCCCGACTGGCCGCCGCTCACCTCGATGGTGACGACGCTGGGGCTCGCGGCCGCGGCGACGGCCGCGACCTGGTTCACGGAACCGTCGTCGTTCACGACGAGGCGCTGCGTGCCCGACGAGGTCTGCTCGACGGCGCTGTCGCCGTCGTTCGTCATGAGCGCCGTGATGCCGGCACCCGACGCACCGCCGATGAGTGCGGCGGCGACGATCGCGGCGGCGACGCCGAAGCCGACCCGGCGCTGGTTCGGCGCGGGCTCCTGGGCTGCGCTCGGGGCGCCG